>CAYYUT010000055.1:0-11008 GCA_964474935.1 uncultured Spirochaetales bacterium | reverse complement strand
CCCGACACGGCCCGGACCGTCTCGCCCCATCCGATGGGGCTCGAGCCGGCGCCCACGCACCGGAACGCCTGAGCCGCCCAGCGCCCCCGGACGCCAAACGGCTCACTCTTGCGTCACTCGGCTCCGGGCGTCGTCCGTCCCTCGCCTCCGGCCGCCCTTTCCGCTACCCCACCGGGCCATGCCGGAGCCGCGCAACCGGGTCATCTACGTCGGATTCGGGACCTACCGGAACGGCACCCCGCCTCCGTTCGGAGGCTTCCTGTCGGGCACCCGGATGGTGGTCGAGTCGCCGCTCTTCGATCACACCGAGTTCTACCTCAACCCCTACACCCACAAGCTCGAGGGTGGCTACGTGCGCCGCTTCATCGAGGACCATCGGCGCATCCGCGAGGCGCTCCGCGAGCATCCCGACCATCCGATCGTCCTGATGCAGATCGGCCAGTACGCCAGCACCTATCGCGAGGCCATGATGGGCCGCATCGTGAAGCGGGCCGGGCGCAGGCTGATCCTCGACATCCGTGCCGGGGCGGTGATGGACTTCCTCGAGCGCGATGCCAACGCGCTTCAGCACCGGCTCTTCCGTCGGCTCGTGGGGTCGTGCGACCTCGCCCTGGTGCAGTGTCAGTCGTTCGTCCCCGAGCTCGAGCGCCGCTATCCGGGCGTGCGCTTCGAATGGTTCCCGAACTTCATGCCCGAGGCCCGGGTCGTGCGGCGCCCGCCCCCAGTCTGGTCCGAGGGCCCGCTCCGGCTGGTCTTCTTCGGCTGGTTCATCCCCGAGAAGGGCGTGGTGGAGATGATCGAGGCGGTCACCCGCTGCCGCCGCCGGGGCATCGACATCGAGCTGCATCTCGCCGGACGGGGCGACGATCCGAAGATCCTCGGCGCCATCGAGGCGGCCGACCCCGCCGTCGTCCGCAACCACGGCTTCCTCGAACCACCGCGCCTGTTCGAGCTGCTCCACGACATGCACGTGCTGCTCTATCCGACGCGTCATTACGGTGAGGGCCACACGAACGCGGTGAACGAGGCGCTGGCCCACGGATTGGTGGTCGTCGCCACTCCGTTCAAGGAGCTTCCGTGGGTGCTGCCGAAGAACGGGACCCGTTGGCTCGACCCCGAGCGCATCGTCGACTCGTTGGAGGAAGAGATCCTGCTGCTCGCGGGCCAGCCGGATCTGGTGAGCCGGCTCTCCTCGGACAACCAGGACTTCCTGCTCGAGAAGTACACCGATACCCGTTGGATCGCCTTCCTCGAGCGCGAGTTCGACGAGCTCAGTCGCGGGGCGTAGACGCTTCGGCCGCGTGGCAGGCGAGCAGACGACGGGTCAGCTCGTCGCATGCCGCGGCGATCGCCGGATCGATCGGGCGCTGCGGCTTGCGTCCCACCGAGCTCGAGAAGACCTGCTGGACGAACTCGGGCGAGAAGCGAAGCCCGGCGAACTCGAACACGTCGGGGAAGACACGCTCCGGTGCCTCGACGAGCTCTTCGTAGCGCACCAGCTTCACACGCGAATCGTCGGCGAGCCCGAGATCGAGGAAGAAGCGGTTCCGGAGGTACCAGAACACCGCGCCGGCCTCGAGTGCGCTCATCTCCGGCCGGTAGAGCTTGCGGACGAGCTCGCGCATCTCGGGTGAGAGCCGCTCGCCCCGCCATCCGAGCTTCCACTCCTTCTCGTCGACGATCCAGCGCAGGATGTCGCGCTGGTGGTCGCCCCAGTTGCGTACCGCCGAGTCGGCCACGTCGAGATGGTTGCGGAAGATCCAGATCAGCCGGGCCCCGGGGTAGGCCTCGAGCATCCGATCGGCCCAGTGCGATTCGCAGACCGGCTTGAATCCGATCACCGGGGCAGGGCTGCGGCGGATCAGGGCTTCGATCACCGGCGGGGCCGCCAGGCGGAACCCGATGAAGGCCGGTCGCACCCCTTCGTCGTACACCCAGCTGTCGGGGGCGCGGTCGAGCGCGCTGATCAGCATGTTGGTGCCCGATCGCTGACAGCCGACCACGAACACGGGCGTCGCGGGGCCCTCGGGTCGGCCCCGGGCCCGAAGCGCGCGGTACTTGCGGCCGCGTTCGAGCCGCCGCTCGACGGCGCCGCTCACCCGACGGATCAGACTCACGAATCGAACCTCCCCGACGACCTCGGATCGACGATACCCCACGATTCGGCCCGTCGGCGCCGCGCAGCCATCCGGTGAACACCGGAGACCGGCGGAGAACACCGGAGACCGGCGGGGAACCTCCGCGACGGGCACGGATGCCCTCAAACGAGCGCAGCGCACGTCCGATCGGAGACGGAGTGCCCCGCGCCCGTGCGCGGCGGGGGCAGCGCGCGCTCGTGCCGGTGGACGGTGTTGCCGGTATGCTCTCGGATTGCCCTCGGACGACGTCTGGTTGCGCGGGAGACCCGCCTTGCTCAAGAACCTACTCCGACTGCTCCTGACCCCCGCGCTCGCCACCCTGCTGCTCGATCACATCTATTCGTTCGACCTCGGGCCGATCCAGGCGACGCCGAACAAGCTCCTCACCGTTCCGCTCCTGCTCGTGGCCTTCTTCTACTGGGTGACGAAGGGCTTCGCCTTCCCGCGTCATCCGAAGAACGCCTGGATCGTGGCCTTCTACGTGGCGCTCTTCCTCGGGACCGCCTACTCCGCCGCCTCGGGCCTTCCGCTGATGGGCCTGTTCAACCGCTGGACCACTTTCCTCTCTCTGGGCCTGTTCTACTTCATCATCGGCGCCTCGCTCGACACCCGACGGGAGTACGACCTTGCCGTGTGGTCCCTGGTGCTCGGTGTGACGGCGGGCGCGCTGAGCGAGATGCTGGGCTTCGTGGTGAGCGAGGAGGTCAGTCACGTCGGCACCCGTTGGGACCGCGGCGAGGGCATCGCGGGGGGCGCCAACAAGACCGCGGGCCACATCGCCATCTGTCTGGCCTTGGCGTATGCGATGCTGACGACCTCCCGATCCTTCGTGGTGCGCGGCACCATCCACGGGCTGATGGCCGCGCTGGTGCTCGGATTCTTCTCGCTGCTCTCGCGATCCGGGACCCTCGCTGTGCTCGCGATGGGAGGGATGTGGTTCATCCGGTTCGGCCGGATCCAATCGCTCCACTACGTCCTGGGCTTCATCGTCCTGCTCGCGGTCGGGGTCCTCACGGCCCCGGACCAGTACTTCGAACGGGTGTCCACGATCTTCGAGATCGGCGACCCCACCAGCGCGACCGCCGGCTCCGACCTCGGACGCCTCAGCCTGTACGCGCACGGACTGCGCACCTTCGTCACCCATCCCCTGCTCGGCGTGGGCGCGGCGAACTTCAAGAACTGGACGATCCAGAACTATCCGACCATGGAAGGTGGCACCCTGCACAACATGTTCGGTCAGATCGCCGTCGAGCTCGGGATCATCGGGCTCGTCCCGTTCGTGGCGATCGTCTATCTGAGCTGGCGCGACTTCGGTGAGAGCGCACGCGCCATCCGGCGCTCCGGGCATCGCGACGAGCCGGAGCTGCGTGCTCTCTGGGCGCGTGCCGTGTTCGGTCAGATCGGCTTCCTCGGGATCCTGGTCGTCGGGCAGTTCCAGCCCGCCGCCTACTGGAAGGCCAGCTGGCTGATGTTCGCCATGTCGACGGTGCTGCGGAACCTGGTGGCCCGGCGACTCGAGGAGGTCGCGACCGAGGGACCCGCCAGGGCGCCGACGCGGGCCTACGATCCGCTCGGCGCACTGCCGATGCCCCATGGGTCGGGACCGCCGCTGGCCCCTCAGCGATGAACGCCCGCGCCCGACGGCACGAGCGGACGATGACCGAGACTCCGGGAGGACCCGAAAGCCGATGAGCGAGCACGAGAACCTGGCCCCCATCTTCGTGATCGGATGTCAGCGATCGGGGACGACCCTGATGCGGCTGATCCTCGACACGCACTCCCACATCAGCTGTGGACCCGAGACCCGCTTCCTCCAGGACCTGGAGCGGATCACCGGCGACGAGTGGCATCGCATGAGCCAGTTCGGCTTTCCGCGCGAATACTGGGACGAACGCGTCGCCGAGTTCTTCGATCGCGTGCACCGCGACTACGCGGAGCGACGCGGCAAGCGCCGCTGGGCCGACAAGACGCCGCGCTACGCCATGCAGCTCGAGTACGTCGATCGACTCTTCCCGACCTGCCAGTTCATCCACATGATCCGGGACGGACGGGACGTCGTGGCCTCGCACCGCGACCGCGGCAACTACTGGGACGGCCTCACGGCCGTCGAGAAGTGGCGCAACTACCTGAGCTACGCCCGGCCGATCGGCGCGCGTCTCCCCAGCGGGCGATACCTCGAGGTGCGCTACGAGAATCTCGTGCAGCAACCCGAGAAGACGATGCGCGAGGTGATCGGGTTCCTCGGCGAGCCGTGGGAGCCCGAGATCCTGGGCTTCGACCGGGTGGAGCACGACATCGGCGAGCGCTACCAGCAACAGATGGAATCGCGGCGAGCGCCGGGCGAGAGCGTCATCTACAAGGGGCAGGTCGGAGCCTGGCGCAAGCTCGACCCCCTGACGAAGCTCGTGTTCAAGCTGCGTTCGGGCCGCATGCTCCGAGAACTCGGTTACGCCTAGCGTCCCGTCGTCGGCGCGTGCGACACCCATCGAAGGCCTGGGACGATTCACGAGGAGTGCGCGCCGGGGCCATCTCCTGTGATGAAGGCCTCGCAGCGGTCGCGGGCCTCCGAGTCCCTCATCTGCAACGCAGGGCTCTTCATGTAGTAGGCGCTCGGACCCTCGAGCGGACCCGCGACTCCGCGCTCGAGACCGAGCTGCGCGCAGCGGATCGCGTCGATCACGACGCCCGCGCTGTTCGGCGAGTCCTGCACCGAGAGTCGGAGCTCGAGCTCGATCGGCGCACCGCCGAATCCCCGCCCTTCCATGCGGATGAAACAGACCTTGTTGTCGTTCTGCCAGGGCACGTAGTCGGAGGGTCCGATGTGGATGTCGGCCGCGGCGAGCCGCTCGTCGAGCTGCGACTGCACCGACTCGGTCTTCGAGGTCTTCTTGGACGCGAGCCGATCGCGCGCGAGCATGTTCAGGATGTCGGTGTTGCCGCCGGTGTTGAGCTGATAGGTGCGATCGAGCGCGACGCCCCGATCACCGAAGAGGCGTGCCAGGGTGCGATGGACGATCGTGGCGCCGACCTGGCTCTTGATGTCGTCGCCGATGATGGGAAGACCGCGCTCTGCGAAGCGACGTGACCACGCCGGAGCGGACGCGATGAACACCGGCACGCAGTTCACCATCGCGACGCCCGCCGCGAGGCAGGCCTCGGCGTAGTGACGCACGGCCCGCTCGGCGCCCACCGGCAGATAACAGACCAGCACCTCGGCGCGCGTCTCGCGGAGCACCCCGGCGACGTCCACGGGCGGCGCGTCCGCGACGCGAAAGGCCCGCTCGTCGGGGTAGTCCGCCATGTGGGCCGCGACACCGTCGAGAACCGGCCCCATCCGCACCTCGACCTCCGACACCGGGGGCTTCGACTCGAAGGCCAGCGTGCAGTTCGGCGGCGCGAAGATGGCCTGCTCGACGGGCGTGCCGACCTTGCGGCGGTCGACGTCGAAGGCGGCGACGACCTGGATGTCCGTCGGACGCCACGATCCGATCTTGGGGTGCATCAGGCCCGCGAGCTCGCGCTCGTCGTGGTCCCGGTAGTAGTGGAGCCCCTGAACCAGGGAGCTGGCGCAGTTGCCCACCCCCGCGATGGCGACCCGGATCCGATTCATCGCTGCCACCCTCCACGGCCTGTCCAGTGCCCGCTCCGCGGCCGACGTCGCCGACCGTCGGCGCGCACCGGGCGCGGCGACCCCGCCGCTCCGCCGCAACGAAGCCCGGCGGGCGCCGAAATGGCGACGAGCGCGGGCGCGTGCCCGACGTCTGCCGGCCCCGTCGCGGACCACCCGGGACGGCATCGCAGACCGGCCACGGGGAAGGCGGAGGATACCGCGCACGAACGGATCGGGGAGTCGCGTGACAGGTCGGTGTCACGAGGATGTGGCCGTGGTGTTCGACCAACGCCCGTCCGCCAGATCTCGGCCCCCTCCCCGGGCTAGACGGTGAGCAGCCGCAGCAGGATCGTCTGGGAGGCGTTGGCCTGGGCGAGCGCCGCGATGCCGGCCTGCTGGATCACCTGGTCCCGGGTGAGGTTGGCCACCTCGAGCGCGAAGTCGGTGTCGCGGATCCGCGACTCGGCAGCCGAGCTCGCTTCGATCTGGGAAGACACCAATCGGGAAGCGCCCTCGAGACGGCGCTCGGCCGTCCCGAAGGTGGCCCGCAGCGAGGCGACCTGCTGGATCGCGGTGTCGAGGGTGCTGATCGAGCTCGAGGCAGCACCAGAGGTCGCCACCGAGAGCGACGCCACCCCGAGCGTGGCGGCGGTGGCGTTCACGCCGTTCACGCCGATCGTGTCGCCCGCGTCCGCGCCGACCTGGATGCCCACCTGCAACCCGCTGTCATTGAGGGGATTCAGGCCGTTGAACGACGTGGTGTTGGCGATCCGGGTGATCTCGGACTGCAGCTCGCCGAACTCGGTGCTCACGTTCGCGCGCTGCGAACTCGTGAGCGTGCCGTTCGACGATTGCACGGCCAGCTCGCGCATCCGCGCGAGGATGTCGCTCACCTCGCCCAGTCCGCTCTCGGCCACCTGGGTGAGCGAGACCCCCTGCGAGATGTTGCCCTGGGCCTGCCCCAGGCTGCGCACCTGGGCGCGGAACTGCTCGGCGACGGACAATCCGGCCGGGTCGTCCCGGAACGAACGCTCCCCGCTGGCGAGTCGCGTCACCGAACGATCGATCCGCCGGGTGACTTCGGAGATGGTGTGGACGGCCGACAGGGCCGAGATGCCGTTCAGTCGGATCCCCATGGGGGTGCCTCCCTGCTCCCGCCGAAGCCGGTGGCGCAGGCACATCCTGTGCCGACCGACGACAGCCACGGCCCGCAGGCCGCTCCGGGTCGAGCCGCGCGATCCATGCGCGGAACGAGTGCGTTTGGAACACCCGATACGGGGTGATTCGGCAACGTTCACAATGAAATGAAGGGTTTTCGCGACGGCTCATGTGGGGATGCCCGGACGCCGCGGACTTCGAGGGCTGGCGGGCCGGGAGCCGGGGTGGATGGCGACCGACCGTGCCGATCCGTGCGAGCTGATACCATCCCGCGGTCCGCGTGAGGCTCGGACCCGGAACGGACTCAGGGCGCACCCGGATCGGGCTCCCAGTCCACCCGCGGCGGGCCTGCGTCGGGCCCCGTCGGACCTGCGGCGGGCCTGCGTCGGGCGGAGATGGGCCGTGGGGGCCCCGAGCGCACAGGGAGGAGCTGATTTGCTGCCGGCGATCCTGGGACTGGTGAGCTTCGGCGTCGCCGCCGCCCTGCTCTACTGGCTCGCCACGAGCGAGGGGAGGCGCCGGCGGGCCGAGCTCGGCGCCTGGGGCGCCGGACGCGGTCTGCACGCGGAAGACGACGAGCAGCAGCACGCCGGGCTGCAGGCGGAGCTTGCTCGGGATTTCGAGCTCTTCGAACGCGGACACGAGGGGTCACGGAAGCTGGGGCCGCTCGTGACGGGCACGATGCAGGAGGCCCGGGTTCGACTCTTCGACTACGAGTACGCGGGCGAGCCGGGCGAGGAGGGCAGGCGCCGCCAGACCGTGCTGTGCCTCGAGTCCCAAGTGGCCAGCTTTCCGAGCTTCCGGATGCGGCCCGAGGGCGTCGCCGACAAGATCCGGGCCCACCTCGGATCCCAGGACATCGATTTTCCCGACGACCCCGCCTTCTCGAAGCGGCAGCTCCTGTGCGGCGCCGACGAGGATCGGGTTCGCCGTTTGTTCACGCGTAACGTACGCCGCTTCATGGGGGCCCGCGAGGGCCTGTGCGTCGAGGGCTGCGCCCAGCGCCTCCTCGTGTACCGATCCGGGCGAACCGAGGCCGCCGAGGGTCTCGACGAGCTCGCCGACCAGGCCTTCGCGATCCTCCGCCGGCTCTGCGCAGCCCCGTCTCCGCCCGATCATCCGTAGCGGAAGACCCTGGGCCCTCGATCATCCGTACCGGATGTCGGATCTTGAAGGCGTCGGGCACGGAGGCTAGAACCCAGCCGCCGCGTCGGCGGGGTGGCCTGTCCCACGGCATGCCGTGCGCGGCCGTCGAGTTGCACCACCTCCCGGCCGTCCCGGGGGACACGGGTCCCGAGCGGGCGGATCCTCATCGCATTGGCCAACAGGCCCTGCGGCTCGGACAGCGGGAGGAGGTGGGTGTGCGACGAGCATCTGGAGCGGGGTTCGCTTCACTCTGGCTCGCCCTCTGGCTCGCCCTCTGGCTCGCCTCGGGCTGTGCGGTCACGACCGGCCTCGGCGACCGGGTCGAGGCCGGTCCGGAGCATCGGCCCGGCGTTGCGACCGCACCGGCCGCTCATGCCGACGACCCCGTCTCCGCTTCTCCGGGTACGGCCCCGAACGACTCGACCGCGACGAAACTCGACGCCGTCGACGAGTTCGACGACCTCGACGCCTTCCTCGACGAGGAGCCCGGCGGCGATTTCGACCCGTTTCTCGACGACGCCTCCGACGACGTCGTCGCGACCCTCGAGGTCGCCGACCCCTACGAGCCCGCCAACCGCGGCATCTTCGCCTTCAATCGCCAGCTCGACCGGTTCCTGCTCCGGCCCCTCTCACGCGCCTACTCCGCGGTGCTCCCCGAGTTCCTGCGTCGCGCCATCCACGGCGTGTTCGTCAATCTCAACTCGACCTCGATCTTCGTGAACGATCTCCTCCAGCTCGAGCCTCAGCGGGCGAGCATCACCATCGCGCGCCTCGCGATCAACACGACGGTCGGGCTCGCGGGCATGTGGGCTCCGGCTGCACGCCTGGGTATCGAGGGGCACCGCTCCGATTTCGGACAGACCCTGTCCGTCTATGGGGTGCCGTCCGGTCCCTATCTCGTTCTGCCCCTGGTAGGTCCCACCACCGCCCGCGATGCGTGCGGCGACCTCGTCGACGTGTTCCTGGTGCCGCAGACCTATCTGCTCGGTCCGCTACCGGCGCTCGCTCTCGAGGGGGGTAACACCTTCACCCAGCTCGACCTCCATCGTGAAGCGATCGAGGCGCTCGAGGAGAGCTCGGTCGATTTCTACGTGACGCTTCGATACGTCTATCTCGCCAACCGGGCCGCGCTCCTGGCCCGCGAACCTCCCGAGTTCCCCGAGCCCTGAGCCTCGACTGGCGAGAGCCCGTCGGTGGCGTCGCAGGGCTGCGCGCACCAAGGAGGCGCGCGCACCGGCGTCGGCAGTCCCACGGATCGCGACGATCGGGAGCTCTCAGGAAGCCTCGGTGGCCTCGCCGCGCGCGAGATCACCGATCTTCTCCTGGAGATTGGCGAGCAACGCTTCGAAGCCGTCGCGCGCGATCACCGAGGTGTACTCCGAGCGGCGTAGGGCCAGCTCGCTCACCGTGCCACGCAGCAGGACGTCGATGATGCGCCAGCGCCCACCCCGTTCGTGGAGCAGATAGTTGATCTCGAGGTCTTCGTCGTCGGGGCGATGCAACATGGTGCGCACGTAGCGACGGTCGCGCGGCGCCTCGGTCGTCGACACGCGTTCGAAGCTCTCGCCGCCGAACCCGTTGAAGCGACCCGCGTACGTCGAGATGGTGAACTGCGCGAAGGTCTCGAGCAGTCGCCGACGGTCGTCGGTCTCGAGCCGCCGCCAGTGGCGCCCGACGGTCTTGGCGGCCATGAAGTCGAGGTCGAAGAGATCGCGCAGTACGGGATCGATGCGCTCGTAGCGGCCGTCGAAGCCGAGCTCGTCCGCACGCTGCATGACGCCGACGAGCATCTCGTGGAGCGCATCGACCACCTCTCCGGCATCGCGGGAGGCCTCGGAAACCGCATCGGGGGTCGTGCCGGGCGCGACCGGCGCGACCGATTCCGCGGCCTCGGCCGGCTCGGCGGCAATCCGACCCGTCGGGACCAGACCGCCGACCGCCAGCACGACGAGCCCGCAAGCCAGCAGGCGATGTCTCGAGCGACACGCGCGGCGCGGCAGGCTCCGGCTCGCCGCCCACCCGGCCCACCGATTCCGCCCGGCATGCCGGCTCCGCCCAGGACGGGCCCGTCGGGATGCGGTGTCGTGCGATGACATGCGCACGATCTTAGCGAAGCGCCCCGGTCCGACGATCGGCTCTCCGCGCCGTGCGCTAGGCTCGCCCCCTCGGGAGGCACCATGGCAGAGATCGAGACCACGCCCCGGCTCGTCGCGGGCGTCTACGAATCGCTCACGCGGAAGCTCGAGGTCGTGCGCCGACGACTCGGAAGGCCGCTCACCTATGCCGAGAAGATCCTCTTCGGACACCTGACCGATCCCGAGGGCGAGTCGCTCGACGCGGGACGGAGCTACATCGGACTCTCGCCCGATCGGGTGGCCATGCAGGACGCAACGGCCCAGATGGCGCTCCTCCAGTTCATCTCGTCGGGGCGCGCCGAGACGGCCGTCCCGAGCACGGTCCATTGCGATCACCTGATCCAGGCCCACGCCGGAGCCGACGCCGACATGGACGAGGCGCGCGTCACCAACCGCGAGGTCTACGATTTCCTGCGGTCGGCGTCGGCGCGCTACGGAATCGGTTTCTGGGGACCCGGCGCGGGCATCATCCACCAGGTGGTGCTCGAACAGTACGCCTTCCCGGGCGGCATGATGATCGGCACCGACTCGCACACCCCCAACGCCGGAGGTCTCGGGATGTTCGCCTGCGGAGTGGGCGGAGCCGACGCGGTCGACGTGATGGCCGGCCTGCCGTGGGAGGTGCTCCAGCCGAAGCTCGTCGGGGTGCACCTGACGGGCTCGCTCTCCGGCTGGGCGGCCCCGAAGGACGTGATCCTGTTCGTGTGTCATGCCCTCACCGTGAAGGGTGGCACCAACCGCGTGGTCGAGTACTTCGGGCCGGGCACGGCCGCGATCAGCTGCACTGGCAAGGCGACCGTCACGAACATGGGCGCCGAGCT
>CAYYUT010000054.1:1895-11040 GCA_964474935.1 uncultured Spirochaetales bacterium | reverse complement strand
ACCCGTAGCGGGACGGGTCGTGCCGGGACACCCCGCGAGGAGGGCGAGAAGCGCCGCGCGCCCGAGATCAGGACGCTCGAGACGCCCGGCAGCTTGCCCAGGCGAGCCTTGATGTACCCGTCGGCGATGGTCGACAGCTCGATCTGGTCGTACTTCTCGCCCGAGAACGCGATCCAGATGATGGGCCGCGCGTCGGAGTCCTGCTTCGCCACGATCGGGTCGTCGACCTCTTCCGGAAGCTCGCTGCGCGCGCGGGCCACCCGGTCGCGCACGTCGTTGGCCGCCGCCTCGATGTCGCGATCGAGCGTGAACTCGATCGTCACGCTCGACACCTGCTCGCGGGAGAGCGAGGTCACGTGCTTCACGCCCTCGATCCCGATCAGCTGGTCCTCGAGCGGCTGGGTGACCGAGGTCTCGACGACCTCGGGTGCGGCTCCGGGGTACACCGTCGTCACCGAGACGATCGGAGAATCGACGTCCGGCAGCTCGCGGTTCGGAAGCCGATCGAGTGCGATCCAACCGAAGAGCAGGATCACGAGCGACATCACGCTGGCGAGGACCGGGCGATCGATACAGACCTGCGAGATCCTCACGATTCGCCTTCGCGCCCGGCCGGGTCGGCCCCGTCGGCTGCCCGCGCCGGGGGCGACTTCAGCGTGGCACCGACGGTCACCTTGTGGGTGCCGGCCACGACGACGCGGTCGCCGGGCGAGAGCCCCTGCGTGATCTCGACGCGTCCTGCCTGACGGACGCCGAGATCGACCGGCACCCGCTCCGCGACCTCGCCCTGCGCGACGCGCCACACGAAGGAGCCCACGCGGTCGTAGACGATGGCCGATTCGGGCACCATCAGGGCGTCCTCGCGCTCGCCGACGTCGATCTCGACATCGGCGAACATGCCCGGGCGCAGCCGGAAGGCGTCGTTGGGGATCCATGCCTTCACGAGCAGGCGGCGCGTGTCGCGGTCGACGCTCGGCGACACGAAGAAGACGTCGCCCTCGAACGCCTCGCTGGGATAGGCGGCGACCCGGATCTCGACCCGCGCCCCGAGCTCGGCCAGTCCGATCGCGCTCTCGGGGATGCTGAAGAAGAGCTGGAGGCGGTCGACGTCGTCGAGACGCACGAGCGGCGTCGTCTCGGTGATGCGATCGCAGATCCAGACGAGGCCGTCGCCGGTGAGCCCCCCGAACGGCGCCCGCACGTAGGTGCGCTCGAGCTCGACGCGGGCGAGCTCGACGTTGGCCCGGGCGATCTCGAGCTCGGCCTCGGCACGGTTCAGCTGGGCATCCGAGGCGATGCTCTTGCCCGCGAGATTCGCGGTGCGTTGGTACTCGTCCTGCTCGAGGGCCAGCTCGGCCTCGCGTGCACGCAGCCGCGCCTTCTGCTCCTGATTGCGGAGAACGAACAGGGTCTCGCCCTTGCGGACGGCCGACCCCTCGGCGAAGAGGAACTCCTCGACGATGCCGTCGGCCTCGGCACGCACCATCACCGACCCCTCGGCCTCGAGCTGCCCCACCAGATCGAGCGTCTCGGTGATGCGTTGAGGATCGGCCGACACGATCTCGACGGCGACGGCCGGAGCCGAGCGCGGCTGGACCGAGTTGGCCTCCTCGGGCCCGCACCCGAGGCTCGTCACACCCGCGAGCACCAGGGCCAATCCCGCGAAAAACATATGGAATGAGCGCCCGGCGAGCGCGCGTCGCGCGGCCGTGAGAACGATCTGGGAAGCGTGCGACGAGCGGGACGCCATCCCATCCATGCTATCGAAAAGCGGACCGGTATCATACGCGCGTGCCCGAAGCTGCGACCATCGCCTGCCTCGATCTCGAGGGTGTCCTGATTCCCGAGATCTGGATCAACGTGGCCGAGCGCACGGGAATCGATGCGCTCCGCGCCACCACGCGGGACGTTCCCGACTACGACGTGCTCATGCGGCAGCGGCTCAGGATCCTCGCGGAGCACGGGCTCGGCATCGGCGAGATCCAGGACGTGATCGGGCGCATGGCGCCCCTGGACGGCGCGCGCGAGTTCCTGGACGAGCTTCGCTCGCGCTGCCAGGTCGTGATCCTGTCCGACACCTTCTACGAATTCGCCGAGCCGCTGATGCGGCAGCTCGCCTGGCCGACCCTGTTCTGCCATTCGCTCGAGATCGACGCGGAGGGGCGCGTCCAGGACTACCGGCTCCGCATGAAGGACCCGAAACGCGCAGCCGTGATCGCCTTCCGGGGGCTCCAGTTCCGCACCATCGCGGCAGGCGATTCGTACAACGACACCACGATGCTGGCGGAGGCGGATGCCGGCATTCTGTTCCGTCCGCCCGACAACGTGGTGCGTGAATTCCCGCAGTTCCCAGTCACCCGGAGCTACGCCGACCTGCGCAGGGCCTTCGCCGACGCCGCCGGCTGGTGAAGCTCTGATCCACGAGTATCTTTAGACATTGAATCGTCACACGGGGGACGTCATGCACCGGTCTACGCTGCTCACCTGGAACATCCGCCCGATTCACGACGGCTCGCTCGTCCTGGCGGTCCTGCTGCTCGCCCTGATGGGTGTCGCGGGATGCGGTGGCTCCGACAGTTCGACGACCAGCTCGACGACGGCCGCGGCGCCCTCGGCGGCGACCGGTGCAGACGAACCGGGCGAGACGCGTCCGGAGCCCGATCCGGTACCCACTGGGGATGGTCCGCTTCCGGTCGCCCCGGCGCCCGAGGCCCCGGCGCCGAGCGCGGCTCCCGCGAGCATCGCCGACATCGGCGACCCCAAAGCCGGTCGGGTCCACTACGCGAACTATTGCACCTCGTGCCACGGCGCGGCCGGTGCCGGGGACGGCCCGATTGCAGCAGGTCTCAACCCGAAGCCCGCTGCGCACACCGATGGCGCCTACATGAACGCGCTCTCCAATGATCACCTCTTCAAGGTGTTGAAGGAAGGCGGCCCCGCGGTCGGGAAGTCTCCCCTGATGGCTGCGTGGGGTGGCACGCTCAGCGACGACGAGATCTGGGACGTGGTGGCCTATGTCCGGACGCTCGCCAAGCCCGCCTACCAACCCTGATCACACCAGCTTCCGGATTCGCTGCCGTCGGCCAGGGCAGATCGTTCCGCTCGGCAGCCCTGGGGCATCGGCCAACGGTCCATTGCCCGGTCGACGCGGGTCGGCGGCCACGTGGCGCGCCCGTTGGCTGGGGCTCTACCCGGTCAGCGGGCCGGGGCGGCGTCCCGCCTCGAATTCGAGGACACCGGGCCGTTTGAACATCGGGTGCCCCGGCGGTTGATAGGTCACCACCAACGCCCGCCGCGCTGCGCCGGATCCGTTCGGCTCCGACCCGTGCACGATGTGGGGGCTGAAGAACACCAGGCTGCCGGCCTCCACTTCGAGCGCGCAGGCCCGCTTTACGTCGAAGTGGGCCGGGTCGGTGAAGAGCGGTCCGAGCCGGCCCTCCCCTTCGAGACCCGGGAGCATTCCCTCGCGATGGCTGCCACGCACGAGCTGGAGACAGCCGTTGGTGCGATCCGCATCGTCGAGCGCGATCCACACGTTCGGGAGCTGCCCCACGTGTGGACACTGCAGCCAGTAGGGGGAGTCCTGGTGCCAGCGGAAGCCCGAGCCTTCTCGCGGCCGCTTCAGGTTGAGCTTGTCGGTGTAGAGGGCGACCCGCGACGCACCGAGGAGCGCACACATCGGATCCACCAGACGCGGATCGGCCACCAGCGCTCCGAGGAGGGGATCGAGGTGGTGGAAGGGCTCGATCACGCGGACCGTGCGACTCTCGCGGAGGTGCTCGAGCTGGACGGTGCTGCCGCTGGTCTCGAGATAGACGTGGCCGTCGATCTCGTAGCGGTCGTCGCGTGGCGCCGACGAGACCCGCGTCACCACCCGCTCGGCCGCACTGCGCAGGGCATCGAGCTCGACCGGGTCGAAGCAGGCCTCGCGAACGAAGAACCCGTCCGACCGATAGGCTTCGCGCTCGGCGCTCGAGAGAAGCGCCGCGCTCGACCGTGTCGAGTCGGGCGTGGCGGAAGACGACGTCGGGGCGGCCGTGGACATGGGCGCCCGAGGGTATCTCAACCGAGTCCGCGCGACAGGAACCAGTAGAGACCCACCGCGAGGATCGGCATCGAGGCCAGCTGTACGACCCGGCGACGCCTCGCGGGGTCGCCGCGGACGACGGCCACGAGCATCGCGTAGCCCACGGCCACGATCACGAGCTGACCGATCTCGACGCCCAGATTGAATCCCACCAGTGCCGGAACCACTCGCTCCGGAGGGAGCCCCGTCTCGGCGAGGATGCCCGCGAAGCCGAACCCGTGGATCAGCCCGAACACGAGGGCCACGAACCAACGCAAGCGCTCGGGTCGTGCGACACGCGGGAGGAGCGCGAGATAGCAGGCGCAGAAGATCGCGACGCCGAGCAGTGCGAGCGCCGGGAGCCCGAACCAGCCGAGGAGCGAGGCCACCAGACTCGCCAGAACGGCCGAGACCAGCGCGAGCGAGGCGATCCGGCGCGTGCCGGGGTCGGAGGTCTCACCGAAGTTCTCGACCGCGACGACCACGATCGACAGACCGATCAGGGCCTCGATCGCCGTCGCTCGAGGCTCGACGAGCCCGAGCACTCCAAGGGCGAGCGTGATGCTGTGGGCGACGGTGAAGCCGGTGACGACCGACGCCAGCTGCCAGACCGAGGTGCCCGCCAGGAGCAGGGCCAGCACGAAGACGATGTGGTCGTAGCCGGTCGCGATGTGTTCGACGCCGAGGGCGAGGTAGTCCACGAGCGACGCGTCGGAGGGCCCCGAGTGGGACGCGTCGAGCTGCCAGGCGCGCGAGCCCGACACGAACACCCGATCGCGCCAGGGAGTGTCGCCCTGGCGGGCGCGAGCGATGTGGAGATGAGAGCTGCTCGAGGCCTGGAAGACGTCGACGGCGATCGAGGGCGGGCCCGACGCATCGCACACCAGCGTCCAGCGACGCGCATAGTGGGTGGGGTCGCTCGAGGCGACCGGATCCGGCGCGCCGTCGAGCCAGCACGGCTCGTCGGACGCGGACAGCCGGTGATGGGCAACCAGATAGTCGTCGACCTGCTCCTGCAGCTCGGGGCGCACCGCCAGCGCGGACGGCACCACCCCACCGATCGGAGGCAGGGCGCGCTGCAGCTCGCTCCAGGGCACCCGCACCTGCACGACGGCCTCGCCGGGAAGGGCCCGCGGAAGCTCCCACGAGGAGAGCGAGGTGGCGCGCGGATGGGCTTCGGCCGCCTCGAGCGACGCCGACATCGCGATCACGACCAGGATCGGCCGAAGCCACCGACGCTGCGGCCCCCCGAGCGACCTCATGGCCGACCTGCCGCCGGGTCGAGACGCTCGATCTCGGCCTCCGCCCGCAGATCCTCGAGGAAGCTCGCGACCGCGCGCTCGCCGAGGGTGCGAAGATAGGCGGCCCTCACCTGGTCGCGGATCTCGAGAAAGGGCGGCACGCGATCCGGCGTCCGTTCGGCGACCCGCAGCACCCGATAGCCGTCGACCGTCCGGAGCGGCTCGGCCACGCCGCCCTCCGGCAAGGCCCGCACGGCGGCGGCTGCGGTCGGACCGAGGTACTCGCGCACGGCCTCGATCGGGAGCAGGCCCTCGGGCACCAGGCCGCGGACCGGGTCACCGGGAGCGCCCGGCCCGGGCGCCAGGAGCGAAGCGATCGATGCGCCCGCCCGGAGCTCGCGGGTCAGCCGGTCCGCCACCTCGCGCGTGGCGGCGTCGCTGCGGCCGGCGCTCGGAACGCGCAGCGCCTCGACCGCAAAGCGGCCCGGTCGCACGAAGCGCTCCTGTTCGCTCTCGAAGAACTCCCGGAGCGCGGCGTCGTCGGGCTCCTCGGTCTCGGCCGCCCCGGCCACCGAAGCGATCACCGACTGGACGATCATTCGCCGGGCCGTCGGCTCGTGCCGCGCCAGACCGAGCGCGATCCCGCGCTGCAGGAGCAGCTCTTCGTCGATCGCACGCTCGAGCAGTCGCCGTCGGGAGTCCTCCTCGAGCCGCGGACGGCGACGTTCGCTCGCGACGGCGAGCACCAGTCGATCGAACGACTCGCGCGAGATCGGCTGTCCGTTCACCACTGCGACGGCGTCCGACGGGACCGGCGCCTCCCCTGGATCGCGAAGCACCCCCAGGGCCGTCAGCACGATGCCGAGCAGGGCTCCGGACACCAGCAGGATGCGGGCCCGCCGATCGGGGCCGGGCGCTACGTTCTCTGCGCTCACGTCGCTCACGTCGCGCCGGCCCCGTACGCGCGCCGGAAGGCCTCCATCTCGACGACGCCCCCCTCCCGCCGCGCCTGCTCGGCCGCGAAGCCGACCAGATGGCTCTCGAGCGCGCTCCGGCCCGAGGCCCTCACCGAGCCGAACTCGGCGCGCTCGACGAGACCGGTGAAGTGGTCGAGAAGGCCCTCGTCGCCGCCGAAATGGCCGACCGCCGATCCGGGCAGCTCGACCCGCTCGGGCTCGAGCGCTCCCAGCCGCTGGATCTCGAGCACGCCCTCGTGCAGCCGGCCTCGCAGCTCGGCCCGTGAGCCCGTGATGCGCAGGGTCCGCTCCTCGTGGGTGGCGAGCCCGTGGAGCCCGAAGCTCGCCGTCGGGCCGTTCTCGAATTCGAGCGCCACGATCTGATGGTCGAGCACGTCGTTGTCGGCGTGGTACGCGCACAGTCCGTAGGGCCCCGACTCGAGTGCCCGCCGCCGCGCATCGGGGCTCGGTTCGGGCGAGACGTCGCTCCACGGGAAGAAGCGGGCGAGCGAGTCGTCGGGTCCGAGATAGAGGCGTACGGCATCGTGGGGACACTCGTCCTGGACGGGACAACCGTCGGTGCAACGGAGCGGCGCGCCTTCTGGCGCCCGCTCGCGACGGTAGTGACTGCGCGAGCCGAAGGAGGAGACGCGGCGCACCGGCGCGCCGGCGAACCAGACCATCAGATCGAGGTCGTGGCACGACTTGGCGAGCAGGATGGGTGCTGCGATGGCCTGGTTCCGGAACTTCCCGCGCACGTAGGAATGCGTCATGTGCCAGTGGGCGACGTGCTCGCGCATGTCGATGTGGAGGATGCGGCCGAGCGTACCCTCGGCGACCAGCTCGGCCACCCGGCCGTAGAAGGGCGTGTAGCGCAGGACGTGGCCGATCTGGAGCACCCGCCCGGCCCGCTCGGCGGCCGCCACCACCCCCACGCAGTCAGCGGGCCCGGGCGCCATCGGTTTCTCGAGCAGGACGTGATAGCCCCGCTCGAGGCAGGCGCGCGCCGGCTCGACGTGTGCCGTGTCGCCGGTGGCGACGATGGCGACCGGCACCGACGGCTGCGCGGCCAGCAGGGGACGCCAGTCCGGGTGGCAGGCGGTCTCGGGCAGCGCATGGGCTTCCGCGAATGCTCGCCGCCGGCCCGGGTCGGGCTCGGCCACCGCGACGATGCGCAGGCGCTCTGGACGAGCGAGTGCATAGGCTCCGTAGACCGCAGCCCCCCGCTGACCGGCGCCGATCAGGATTGCCTCGACTGCCACGCATCGACCTCCGCGGTGGCTGGTTATACTCCTTTTGGTGGGTGACGACGAAGTTCGCAAGCTCGCGCGCCATCTCGGGATCGGCGGCTACGAGCGCCACATCTTCTTGTGCGTGCACGGCGACTGCGCGCCCGCCGAGACGGCCGAGGCCTCCTGGAAGCTCCTCAAGCGACGGGTGCGCGAGCTCGGTCTCGACGGCGCGGCCGCCCGCGTCTATCGCTCGAAGGCCGATTGTCTGCGCATCTGCCTCGACGGCCCGATCGCCGTGGTCTACCCCGAAGGCACCTGGTATCGGCGCTGCACTCCCGAGAACCTCGAACGAATCATCGTCGAGCATCTGGTGGGAGGCTCCCCGGTGGACGACCTCGCCTTCGAGCGGAACCCCCTCCCCCGACCGGCCTAGCGAAGAGTGCCATCGCTGGCCGAGGTGACCCCTCTCCACGGGTGGCCGCGGGGCGCCTCGCGTGGCCCGGGCTGGCCCGACGTCGACGGCCCCCGCGGCGAGGCACTCGATCTCCCCTTCCCCATCAGGTCAGGAGACGGCAGACCCGATCGGCGAGCGCGATGGCGGCCGTGAGTCCGGGCGACTCGATGCCCACGAGATCGACCCAGCCGGGCAATCCCTGCGACGACCGCTCGGCGACGACGAAATCGCGAAAGCCCTCGCCCGGGCCGGCGAGCTTCGGGCGCACCCCCGCCTGGTCCGGCGAGAGCCAGCTCGCCTCGATCCGCCGGAGATAGCGGCCCGCCGCACGCGCGAACCCCTCGGCCTTGCGCTCGTCCACCCGGTACGAGAGCTCGGAGACGTACTCGGCGTCGGGGCCGATGCGCAGCCGCCCCCCGAGATCGAGCGTCAGATGGATGCCGAGCCCGGGCCCGGACGGTACGGGATAGACGAGGCGGCCAACCTTCAGGGGCGCACCGGGAGCGACCTGGAAGTAGTCGCCCTTGCACCAGCGGATCCGCAGACCCTGCGCCTCGACGTCGAGACCCGCGAGGGCCGCCACGCGGTCGCTCCACAAGCCGGCGGCGTTCACGACCGCCTGCGTGCTCAGCCCGACCGAGGCTCCGTCGGCGTCGCGCACCCGGAGGCGGTAGCCGGCCCGACCGCCAGGCTCGACCGCGAGCAGCTCGCTGCGGAGTACGAGACTCGCGCCGTTCGCCTCGGCCTCGGTCTGGAAGGAGCGCGCGTAGGCGTGGGCGTCGACGATCCCGCTCTCGGGCGAGTCGAGCGCGGCCAGCGCCTCGACGTCGGGATCGCGCGCGCGCACCTCCTGCCCGTCGACGAGACGGAGCCCCGGCACGCCGTTGGCGAGGCCCTGCTCGAGCAGCCGCTCGAGCACCGGGAGCTCGTCGGCGTTCGTGGCGACGATCCACTTGCCGAGCTTGCGGTGAGGGATCCCGAATCGGCGACAACGCGCGTAGAGCGCCTCGCGCCCCTCGACGCACGAGCGCGCCTTGAGCGAGCCCGTCGGGTAGTAGAGCCCGGCGTGCACCACCTCGCTGTTGCGGCTGGTGGTCTCCTGGGCCACTCCGGCGTTGCGTTCGAGGACGACCACCTCGCGCCCACCGCGCGCGAGCGCCGCCGCGACTGCCAGACCGACGACCCCCGCCCCCACC
>CAYYUT010000054.1:0-1885 GCA_964474935.1 uncultured Spirochaetales bacterium | reverse complement strand
GGGCGAGGTCGGCCGGTCCTTCGAACCGGCACATGAGCGATCGATTGCTCAGAGAATCGGTGGCTTGAGGGACACCCCAAGCCAGACCGCTTCAGGTCGCGCATCCGCCGCGGGCCGCAGGGGATGAGAAGTGTTGTGATGGGAGATCAGCGCCGCCGCGACTGCCACACCGACGACCCCCGCCCCCACCACGAGCCCCTCGGTCTCGAGGCGTCCGGTCACCGCAGGATGGTCTGCTCGCCCGACGTGCCCCAGAGGATCTCGCGAAGCCCGGTGCGCCGTTCGACCCGTCCGAAGGCCAGCAGACCCGCGCCGAGGAACAGGTAGGCCAGGGTGAAGCCGTACCGCACACTCGGGCTCGGGAAGATCAGCTGCGCCGTGAAGAGCGAGGCCAGGACGAGGGCCTCCATCCAGGTGAATCGCATGTCGGCCACGATGAACACCGCGCACAGCGACTGGGCCGACGTGAGCAGGAGCTCCTCCGTCTGGCGCTCGTCGAGCGGAAGGCCCGACCAGCTTCCGGCCGAGATGCAGTAGGCGATCGGGATGGCCCCGACCAGCAGGGTCCACTGGTTCACCTTCGACGAGATCAAGGCCCCGAGCCCGACGGTCCCCCGCATCCGAAGGGCGAAGAGGATCGCGATCACGAACTCGGGCGCCTCGGATGCCAGCGGCGCCAGCCACTGCACCAGCAGGAACTCGTCGATGTCGTAGTTGCGGCCGATGTGGACCAGCCCCTCGGCGAAGGGCTCGGCCGAGACGAAGATCGCATAGCCCGCGAACAGGAAGATCAGGAGCGCCCAGGCGCGGCGGCCGAGATCGCGGAACTCGCGGTCGATCAGGCTGGCGGGCCCGACCAGCTCGACCTCGTGCTGCTCGCTCCGGCTCGCGGCCACGGCATAACCCAGGAAGAGCCCGAGCAGCACAGCGGCGTCAATCAACGAGATCTCGCCTCCGAGTGGGATCAGGAACGAGTAGGCGGTCGCGAGCAGCAGGAAGCGGATCTCGAGGCGCTGCCCGACGTCGACGGCCAATGCCGGCGCGCGGCTCTTCCAGCAGGCGATCATCACCACCGCCGCCCAGCCCAGGCCGATCAGCAGACGGTTGGCGCCCGTCATGTTGGCCACGGCGTAGGCGGCGTAGCTCGGATCCTTGCCGGCGCGCCAGGCGAAGTGGAGATCGACGGCGTACTCCGGGAGCACGCTCACCAGCGCCAGCACGAGGAGCGCCAGCGACTGGGGGATGTCGCGCTCCGCGAGCTCGGTCGCCCACGAGAGCAGGAATGCCGCTCCCAGGATCGCGAAGCCGGCGAGCGGCGCGATGGCCTCGGGCACCAGCCCGAGCCCACCCACCGCGTGGGCCACGATCCAGGGCAGCGGCAGCAGCGATGCCACCAGGAAGAGACCGATGTCGCGCTTGCGCGTCTGGGGCTCGGCGATCGCCGTCATTCGAGGGGCGCGCCGAACTCTTGCTCGAAGCGGGCGAGGATCGCGTCGCGATCGAGGCGAAGACCATGGGGACCGGGCACGGCGACCTTGAGGGCCCCGAGCAGACTCCCGAGACGTGCCGCCTGCTCGAGCGGAAGGCCCCGGTGGCGGCCGTACAGCAGACCGGCCCGGAAGGCATCGCCACAGCCGGTGGGGTCGACGACCGAGTCGGCCTGCACCGACGCGATGTCGCGGGCGCCGCCGGCCTCGAACAGGGTCGAGCCCTTCTCGCCGCGGGTCACGAGCACGGCGCCCGTCCGCTCGATGATGGCCGATTCGGACAGTCCCGTCTTCGACTGGATCAGGCCCCATTCGTAGTCGTTCGCCACCAGCATCGCGGAGCCGTCGATCATCTCGATCAGCTCGTCGCTCTCCAGAATGGGCAGCCCCTGTCCCGG
>CAYYUT010000053.1:0-11554 GCA_964474935.1 uncultured Spirochaetales bacterium | reverse complement strand
GCGCTCACGCTCGGCGACCAGCTGGGCCGGGGGCTCGAGGAGCGCGGGGGCGAGTGCACCAGCCCGCGCGGGCCGGGCCTGTCGTCGGGCATCGTGACCTTCCGCAAGCCGGGCGAGCCGCCCGACACGACCGCGGCCCGACTGATGTCCCAGGGCGTGTTCGTGGTGGCCCGGCGCGGCGCCGTGCGCGCCTCGCCCCACTGCTACAACGACGAGGGCGACCTCGAGCGGCTGCTCGCCGCGCTCTAGCCCTCCGCCTCGGCCCGGGGCAGGCGCTCGACCACCGAGAAGTTGATCCACGCCTTGATCGGGTCGACGGTGTCGACGCTCACCTCGAAGCGATCACCCAGCTCGAACCGCTCGCCCGACCGGCGCCCGACCAGCGCGTGGGCCTGCTCGTCGAGCTCCACGTAGTCGTCGAGGGTCGACACGTGGACGAGACCCTCCACGAAGAAGGGGTCGAGCGTCACGTAGAAGCCGTGGCGCGCCACTCCGGTGAGGGTGCCCGGGTACCGTTCGCCGACCCGGCCCATCATGAAGGCGCACTTCTTGAGGTCCACCGCATCGCGCTCGGCTTCCATCGCCAGGCGCTCTCGCCACGAGATGCGCGAGGCCACCCCACCCAGGATCTCGCCGCGCCGCTCGGCGGCCTCGTCGCGACCGGCGAGCCGGTCCTTCAGGGCCCGGTGGACCACCAGGTCCGCGTAGCGACGAATGGGCGACGTGAAGTGGAGGTAATGCTCGAAGGCCAATGCGAAATGCCCCTGATTCTGCTTCGAATATCGGGCCTGTTGCATCGACCGAAGTGCGCTCGTGTGGATCAGCCGTTCCTCGGGTCGCCCGACCGCTCGCTGCACCGCACGCGCGACCTCGCGCGCCTCGCGCACCGCGTCGCGCCCGCGAGGCCGGGCCTCGAGCAGACCGAAGGCCTCGAGGAGCTTGCGGAGCTCCTCGGCGTCGCCTGGCGAGGGCGGCTCGTGGATCCGGTACACCGTCGGGACACCCTGGGCCTCGAGCCAGATGGCCACGGCCTGGTTGGCGGCCAGCATGGCCTCCTCGATGGCCCGATGGGCCGGCGTCCGGGGCGCCTCGACGATGTCGACCGGACGTCGCTCGGCACCGAGCACGATCTCGGCCGACGGGAGATCGAAGTCGATCGAGCCCTGGCCGAAGCGTCGGGCCCGCAGGGTCTCGGCGAGATCCCCGAGTTCGCGCAGCGACGCGAGCGTCTCGGCGTCGAGCCCATCGGCCGGCGTGCCGTCGAGGATCGACGCCGCCTGCTCGTAGTGAAGCTTCGCGCGGCTCCGGATCCGCGCCGAATAGAACTCGCTCCCGACGATCGCGCCCTGCGCATCGACTCGCAGCTCGGCCACCATCGCCGGACGATCCACGCCCTCACGCAGCGAGCAGAGATCGCTCGAGAGCCGCTCGGGGAGCATCGGTATGGCCCGGTCGGGGAAGTAGACGCTGTTGCCGCGTCGTAGCGCCTCGCGGTCGAGGGCCGAGCCCTCCGGAACGAAGTGGGACACGTCGGCGATCGCGACCCACAGCCGGTGGCCTCCGCCGGACAGTCGCTGCACGCACACGGCGTCGTCGTGGTCGCGAGCCGTGATCGGATCGATGGTGACGAAAGGCATGTCGACCAGATCGCGCCGGTCGGGGTCACCCGCGTCGCCGCGGCCCGAGACGGCCTCGGCCTCGGCGAGCACGTCGTCCGGGAAACGGGTCGGGAGCCGCTTGTGCCACACGATGGCCTGATAGTCGGCCTCCGCATCTCCCGGCCGGCCGAGACGCTCGACCACCCGACCCGCGAGCCCGGCCTGGCGCTTGCGCCTGCGGAGCGGACGCACCCGCACGACCTCGCCCTCCTCGGCGCCGTCGAGCGCGTCGCGGGCGATCCGGATCCCCCAGTCGTGGTCGTCCCGGTAGGGGGTGACGATGGCTCCCTGGAAGTCGCGGTTCACCACCCCGATCCACTCGCGCCGGCGCGCGTCGCGGACCTCGAGCACGTCGGCGCGTGCGGTCGGTGCCGCGTCGTCCGACATCGGCGGGCCGCTCGCGACCGCCAGTACGCGGTCGCCCGGCTCGGCGTCGGCCGCGTCGCCCACGGCGAAGAGCTGGCCGCCGTCGCTCCGAACGAAGGGCATGCCATCGGGACCGGTACCGAACACGCCTTCGACGAGTCCGTCCTTCCGCGGGAGGCGGTAGCGCCGCGCCACCCGCTCCACCGCACCGTCGCGCACCAGCTGGTGGAGCAGCCCGGCGAGCTCGCGCTGCTCGCGTCGCCCCTCGGCTCCGAGGCGACGCTCGAGATCGCGGGCCGCGCGCCCGCGCCCAGCGCGCGCGCGCGAGCCTCGCCCCCCGAGCGCGCCGATCACCCGCTCGCGTAGCGAAGCGCCATCGCCCCGACCGCCCCTCGGGCCCGAGCCATCACGCGACGCACGGCCGCCGCCTCCCCTGGCGCTTCGGTTCGAGCCCTGGGCCCGGTCGCTGCGGCGGCCTCGCTTCATCCCGTTCGACGGTAGTCGGCAGCGCGTTGACCCGCACGACCCGGGAGCGTAGTCTTCGCGCTCTCGCCCGGGTGGCGGAATTGGTAGACGCGCTAGACTCAGAATCTAGTGGCCGCAAGGCCGTGCTGGTTCGACTCCAGTCCCGGGCACCAGCGCATTCCCCCACGTCTCGATCCATCGTTCGTTCGACCCGCTCTCATCGCTTCGAGCTGGTGCGGCTGTCACGCGCCTCCGGTTGGCTGGTCGCGCTCCTCGCGATCGCGCTGGCACCGGATGTCGCTCGACCCGACCCCGAGCCCAAGCTTGGCGGCCGGAGGGCCTCCCCAGTCGCCGCCAGACCCGCCGCCAGCGACGCCACCGAGGCGTTGGCCGCGCTTCCGGTTCCGAGCGCAGGCGAGCGGCTCCTCGATCTGCCCGACGCCCGTGAGCTGGGCCCGAACGACCTAGCGCATCGGCCGGGGCGTTTCGGCTTCCCGCCGGGGGAGCGCTTCGACTATCGCATCCGCTACCTCGGCATCCCGGTCGCGAAGGGCTGGATCGAGGTGGCCCGCTACCTGGAGCACGACGGACGCCGACTCGCGCACCTGGTGGCAGGTGGCGAGACCAATGCCTTCTTCTCCCTCTTCTATCGCATCGACGACCGGACCGAGGCCTGGGTCGACATCGACGAGCTCGTGACCGTGCGCACCCGCACCCACACCCGGCATGGCCGGAAGGAAGTGTGGGAAGAGGTGGTCTTCGATTGGGACATGCACTGGGTCCGGGTCTGGGAGGAGCGGCGCCACCGCGAACTGGTTCACGAGGTGGCCTTCGATTTCGGTCCCTTCACCTACGACACCTTCGACATCTTCTATGCCATCCGGTCGTTCGACCTCGCGCCGGGCCTCTCGGTACGGATGCCCGTCTACGCCTCCCACAAGATCTACGGGCTCGAGGTCAACGTGACGCGCGCCGAGCAGATCGATTCGAAGGTGCTCGGACCGGTGGAGGCGTTCGTTCTCGAGCCGGTCGATCTGGTCGACGGCCATCCGGCCGAGCACGGGGAAGGCGAGATCTGGCTCACGGCCGGCGCCCGGCCGATTCCGGTGCGGCTCGCAGGCTGGTTCCGGAGCAAGGAGCAGTTCCGGGTGGGCGGCGTCACCGCCGAGCTGGTGGCCTACCGGGCGAAGCGGCCGGGCTGGCCCGATCTGCCGCCACCGAGCGGGACGGATCGACGCTTCGAGGCCCCGACCCGCGAGGGCCGACCCCGCTGGACACCCTCCTCTGCGGTCCGCGACGCGCGCAGCCGCGCGGGGCTCGTCGAGATCGACCGCAAGCGTCCCCTGCCGGCGGGGCGCTGATCGGCCGGAACGGTGCACCGCCGAGGCCGCGTCGGGGGCTGGACGCTCGCGTCCCTCGGATCGGGGGTGATGACTTTCGCCTCCGTGTGCCGAGCGACACGACCTGTGGCGGGCAGGTTACACTGCGGTCCCCACGAGGAGGCCTGCCATGTCCCATCCGAGCCCCGATGCCATCGCACGCACCGCCAGGCACGCGCTGTCGGTGCGCAGCCTCCTGTCCCACCGCGCCCGCGCCCGCTGCGGGCGTGGCCTGCCGGCCGTCGCGGCGGCGCTCCTCGCATGGTTCGCGGCTCCATCGGCGAGCGGGGCGGCCGACGCCGCGAGCTGTCTCGCCGCGAGCGGGGGTGCGGCCCATCGTTGTCTGCGGCAGGTCTCGGATCTGCTCGACCGGTGTGCGCTGGCCTCCGACCCGGCCTGTGTGGACGGTCTCGACGCCGAGATCGACGCGCGCGTCGCACGCATCCCCGGCGCGCTGCGCGCCCGCTGCGACGACGACGTGGCCATCGAGCTCGGCTATCTCGATCTCGCGGACATCGCGCAGCGGACCGGAGAGGCCTGCCGCGACTTCGCTGCCGACTTCTTCGATCGGACCTTCGGCGAGGGCGACTCGGGCGCGGCCCTCCTCGAGACCCGCCGGGGCCGGCGCTGCCAGGCGACCGTGGCCCACGGCTTCGCGCGGGTACGCGACGTGGTCGTGGCCGCGACCGGGCGTCGCTGCATCGTCCAGGACTTCCGCCGTGGCACGTGCGACCGGGCCGCGCGCGACGCACGCATCGCTGCGCGTGTCGCGAGCGAGGCGCGCCGGATCGAAGCGGCCTGTGGAACCGCCTTCGACGAGCTCGGCCTCACGTCGCTCGATCCCTCGGCCTCGACGCTTTCGGAGCGGATCGATCAGACCCTCGGTGTGATCGTGAATCGCGCCCAGCATTTCGCCATCTTCGTGTACCCGCCCAACGATCTCGGTCCGACCGCCCGCTTCGGGCCCTTCCCGGTCGGAGTCCGTACCCTGGCCCTGAGCGACCCGAGCCGGACGAACGTCCCCGGCAACGCGGCGCGCCCCGTGACGGTCGAGGTCTTCTATCCGGCCGGCGATGTGGCCCCCGGCACCCCGCCCGACACCGTCGTCATCCTCGGAATCCCGATCGCCGACACACCGAACTTCCGCGGCGTCGAGGTCGCCGAGGGATCCTTCCCGTTGCTCCTCTTCTCGCACGGGAACAACGGCCTGCGCATCCAGTCGCTCTTCTGGGCCTCGCACCTCGCGAGCCACGGCTACGTCGTCGTCAGCCCCGACCACCACGGGAACACCTTCATCGACCAGCTCCAGGGCCTCGTCGACCCGAACGTGGCCACCAACCGACCGATCGACATGAGCTTCCTGATCGACGAGTTCCTGGCCCGCAACACGGCGCCGGGCGATTTCCTCGAGGGCCGCATCGATCCGGACAAGATCGCCATGTCGGGACACTCGTTCGGGGGCTTCACCACCTGGTCGCTCGGCAACGGACCGCTCGAGGATCCCCGCGTGAAGGCCCTGCTGCCCCTGGCGCCCGCCTCCGGGTCCTTCGACGAGGCGTTCTTCGGGGGCATCGAGGTGCCAGTGATGGTCCTCGGCGGATCGCTCGACGAGACCACCCCGTTCCCGGGCAATCAGCTCGCCCCCTTCGAGGCGCTCCGACCCGGCGCCGCGGTCGTGGCGCTCGGCGAGCTGGCCGACGCCGGCCACTTCTCGTTCTCGGACTTCTGCGAAGTGCCACGGGGGGTGCTCAGCTTCATCGGAGGCTTCGACGAGGCCTGCGAGCCGCGACACCTGCCCTGGCGGCGGGCGCGCGACATCATCTCGTATCTGTCCCTCGCGTTCCTGGACGGCGTGTTGCGCGACGACGAGGCCGCGCTCGGTCGCCTGGCGGCAGAAGTGCTCGCGCCGATCGAGAATCTCGCCTATCAGGACAAGTAATCGGGAGCTGGGCCGCGCGCGGGCGACCGGTCGCCGTCCGCAGCATCGCCCGGGGCGCCGGGGCGCCGCGAGCCCGCGAGCCGCAAGACGGGAGACGTCCGTGATCGTGCTCCTCTGGACGCTCGCCCTCGCCGGCGGGTGCGCGGCGCTCGCCCTCTACGCGATCCGTCGCGCGGTACCCCGGCTGCCGGAAGCGCCTCCGGGGCCCGATCCGCGCCGGGTGATCCTGGTGAAGCCGGTGCTCGCATCCGACCCCGAGACGCTCGAACGTTGTCGCGCCTGGCTCCGCAGCGCCGAGAGCTATCCCGGCCGGGTGGGCGTGATCTTCAGCACCGCGCGTGCGGTGGAGCCCGCTCTGTCCGGACTCGCACCCGAATTCCCGGGGATCGAGGTCCGGGTGGTGAGCTGCGACCCCCACGCGCGCCGCCGTGAGCCGGGTTTCGACAAGGGACACCGGCTCGCCGCCGCGGGTCCGGAGATCGACCGGATGCTCGGGGAGGAGGACGCCGTGCTCCTGCTCTCCGACGAGGACGTGTCCCCCCTCGAGCGAGACTGTGTCGCCCGCCTGGTGGCCGCGGCGCCCGCCCCGGGAGTCGCCGCCACCATCACGTACCCGGCGGCGAGCACCCTGCACGCGACCTGGTGGGATCGGGTGGGCACCACCAACATGGCCTTCAACAACTGGATCTACGCCACCGGATCGGCCTACTTCGGTCACCTCCAGAGCGTGGTGCTCGGCTGGACCACGGTGGTGTGGCGCAGTGATCTCCAGCGCGTCGGCGGCCTCGCCCAGGCCGCCGAGGACGTGGGCCTGGGCGTCGCGCTCCGCCGCCACGGGATCCGCGGTCGCCTGTTCGACCCGGAGCGCCAGCTCGCGATCTTCGAGCACCGGCCCACCTGGCGCGCGTTCTGGGACCAGCAGGTGCGCTGGCGGGCCCTGCTCCGTGGCTGCCACCCGATCCTGGTCGGGCTGATGGTCGTGCTGATGGCGCTGATGGTGCCGACGAGCGCCGCGCTCCTGGCGCTGGCCTTCCAACCGTCGCTGGCTGCGGCCGCGCTGGTCGTCTCGGCCCTCGCCGTCCAGGCGCTGACCCTTGGCGTGCCGGCCCGTTCGACCTGGCAGATTCCCGCCCACGAGCTGGTCGCCCTCTCGACCCAGCTCGTCGGCATGTCGACGCGCCGGATCCGCTGGGGACCCTGGATCTATCGGATCGACCGCGGTGCGCGGGTGGTCGCGAAGACCTGGTGCGGCGCGTCTCCTGCGGAAGAGGCGGGGCCGGCCCCGGTGGACGACCGGGGCGACGCGATCGCCAGGGCGGCTGGCGGGCGCGCCGATCAGCCGGTTCGCGGAGCGGACTGAGTCGGCGCCGCACCGTGGCGCTCACGCCGGCCCACCGTTCGCTCGAGCACCGCCGGCATCAGGAAGAGCTCGGCGATCACTGCCAGGAGCACCGCGAAACCCGAGAGCAGCCCGAAGATGGCGAGGCTCTGGAAGCGCGAGAAGCCAAGTACGAAGAAGCCGAGCGCGAGGATCGCCGTGCAGAAGAGCGCGGGCTTTCCGGCCACCGAGAAGGTGAAGGCGATCGCTGCATCGACCGGCTCACCGGCCCGCCGGGCCTTCTGGAAGTGCACCATGAAGTAGTACGTGTCGTCCACCGAGATGCCGAGCAGGATGCTCGCGATCATCGCGGTCGCCACGTCCAGATTGATCTGCGCGATGCCCATGAATCCCAGGGTCACGAGCACCGGGAAGACGTTCGGGATCATTCCGAGCGCGCCCAGCCCGAGGGACCGGACGAAGAGGACGATCACGACGAAGATGGTCCCGAACGCGGTCGAGAAGCTCGAGATCTGGGTGTCGAGCGTCAGATCGCCGATGTGGGTGGCGAGGAAGACGCTTCCGGTCACCGCCCAATCGCCCGCTCCCTCGAAGATCTCGGCGAGACCCTGGCGGATGCGTTCGAGGTCGGCACGCACCGTCGGCCCCGCGGCCACCCGGTAGGAGCCCGAGAGCCGGGTGAGACGATGGTCGGCCGTCACGTAGCGACGGACCCCTCCGGCGTCGGCGAGCTCGGCCATCAGGAGCAGCTGGCCGGCGGCGGCCCGGCTCGCGGGGACCTCGAGACCCCGGTCGGTGATCTCTCGGTGGGCGACCCGAAGAACCGGTAGCAACGAGGCCACGGGCGCTCCGTCCGACTCACGCGCGAGCAGGGCCTCGGCGGCCTCGAGACGGGCCAGCGTCTCGGGAGCCAGCAGATCGCCGCTCGGCTCGAAGCTCACCTCGATCGAGGCGGCGGGGCGCATCCGCGCCTCGAGGAAGGTGACCGATTCGGCGAGCAGATCGCGCGGTCCGATCATCTTCAGCGAGTCGTTCTCGGGCCCGATCCAGGACACCCCGTAGAGCGACACCGCCGAGAGGAGCGCGGCCACCACCAGGACCGGCGTCGCGCGGCGCAGAGCGAAGACCCGGATCTCGTCGAGCACCCGCGAGCCGATCGTGAAGGCAGGCGGCGGCTGTGGCCGGAGCCGCATGCGGAGGAACGCCACCGAGATCGGGATCAGGCTGAACGTGAGGACCCAGGCCGCCGCGATCCCGATGGCGGCGAACAGGCCGAAGTCCTGGATGCTGGGAATCCGGCCGGTGAGCAGGGACAGGAAGCCCAGCGCCGATGTGAGCGCCGTCATCGAGGTAGGCGGCCCGACCTCGTCGGCCACACGCAGCACGACCTCACGGACCTCGGACCGCGTCCCGCGCAGGTCGAACACCCGGACCAGGAAATGGACGGCGTCGGTCACCCCGACCACCAGGATCAGGATCGGCAGGACCGAGGTCATCGGGCTGATGGGCCGGCCGAGCCATCCCATGAGCCCGAAGACCCAGAGAGCGGGAATGCCGACCGTGGCGAGCGCGAGGAGAACCGATAAACCGTCGCGGAACACGACGAGCAGGAAGCCGGCGAGGAGCACGAACATGACCGGGGTGAGTGCCGCTAGATCGCTTCGCACGTAGCCGTCGGTCACCGCCGTGAACGACACGTCGCCCGACAGATAGAGCTCGAAGCCCGCCTCGTCGGCCATGCGGGTCGCGGCGGCGATCAGGCGGCGGGCCACCTCGTTGCGATCGGCATCGCCGACCGCCGGGTCGAAGCGGACCGCGATCGCCGTCGTGCGGTAGTCGCGCGACACGAGTTGGCCAGGGAGGATCGGATCGTTCTCGACGGCCGCGCGGAACGAGGCGATCGACGCCGCGTCGAGCCGTTGGGGCATGCGTTCGGCGGTGAGAGCGGCGCCCTCGCCCACCAGCACTCCGGCCGTGCCGAGGCTGTCGACGGCTTCGACCCCCGGGGTGTCCTCACCGAGGACGGTGAGGTCCCGGATCAGGGCCAGGGCTTCCGGCTCGAAGATCGACTCGCAGGGACGCGGAGCATCACACCCGAACACCAGCACGACGAGGCGGTCGCTGCCGAACTCGCGCTGGAGCTCGCGATAACGCGTGAGCTCCCGATCGTCGCCCGGCAGGCTCCCCTCGAGATAGCTGACGGAATGGAGGCGAGGCGTACCCGTGGCCGCGGCCACGCTCACGAGCGCGATCAGCGCCAGGCAGAGCCGCGGGAATCGGAGGGCCAAGCTCGCCAGGCGTGACGCCATCGGTTAGAACATAATCCTCTTGGCGCGTCGAAGCCCCACCCACGCTCGCCATGATTCCCCGTACGGGCTCGGGAAGCGGGCATGCGTGGCGCTCGCGGGCACCGTCCTGGCGTGGCTCGCTGCGGCCCCAGCCGCTCAGGCCGAGGATCCCGCCCGCGACGCCCCGCCCGCGGACGCCCGGACGCTCCTGCAACAGACCTACGACAATCTGTACGGCGACGACACGATCCAGACGGTCGAGCTCAGGACCGGACGGCCTGGCGGTCGGGGAATCAGCTATCGGCTCCTGGTCGTCCGACGCCAGGGCGAGCATGCGAAGTCCCTGATCCGTTTCCTGGCGCCCCCGGATGTGCGAGACACGTCGATCCTGGTGCTCGAGCAGCCGCGCCGCGGCGACGACATCTTCGTCTACCTGCCTGCCTTCAGCGTCACGAAGCGCGTGGGCCAGTTCCAGCGGGCCGACGCCTTCTTCGGGACCGATCTCTCGTACGAGGATCTCGAGGCGAAGCGGGTCGAGGACTTCGACGTGCAGCGCCTCGGCGAGGGCCGATCCAGCGCGGGAGACCCGTGTGTCGAGGTGGAGGCGCGCGAGCGAACACCCTCGCAGAGCGCCTACGAGCGCATGGTGCTCTGCATCGACCCGGCTCGGCCAGTCGCCTGGTGGACCGACTTCTACCGCGACGGCGCGGTGGTGAAGCGTCTCGAGATGGCGCCCGAGAGCATCCGCCGGGTCGACGGCCGTTGGATCCCGCAGCGCGCCCGGATGACGTCGCTCGCGGCAGGGACCACCACCGAGCTGATCATCGAGTCGCACGAGCGTCGCACCGACATCCCAGACCGTCTCTTCAGCACGGCGACGCTCGAGCGTGGCCTCCCGGGGCTCGACAACGAGACTGCTCCCTGATCCGTCGCGTCCAGACGCGTCGCCCCCACGGGGCATCCCTCGCCATCCCCAGCTTGACCCCTCCGGCACCGCACTTAGGTTTGGGGAACCAACCAACCCGGAGACCCGGTGTCCGACCCGAACGACCACGATTCGCCCCCCGACGAGACCGAACCGCCGACCACCGAGGGCTCCGACGGCGAGCGATCACGCCTGCAGCTCACGGCGCTCGAAGAGGAGATCGAAATTCCCGAGGTGGTGCCCGTGCTCGCGGTCCGCGATGCGGTCATCTTCCCCGGCGTGACGGCGCCCCTCGCGATCGGGCGCGCCAAGTCGCTCGCTGCCCTCGAACAGGCCGGTGAGGGCGGCTACCTCCTGATCGCCACCCAGCACGACGCGAGCACCGAAGACCCGGCCATGGAGTCGCTGCATCCGGCGAGCTGTCTCGCGCGCGTCGTGAAGGTGGTGGATGCGCGGCGGGGCGGGGGTGGCAAGCACGCCGTGGTGGTGGGGGTCGTTCGGGCCCGACTCGAACGCATCGAGGCGACCGAGCCGGCCCTGCGTGCGCGCATCCGTCCCCAGCCGGAGCACAGCGATGCCACGCCCGAGCGCGAGGCGGCCTGGCGACGGGTGGTCGAGCTGGCGCGGCAGGTGATCGAGCTCCGCGAGGATCTCCCCGACGAATGGAAGGCCTTCGTGGAGGGACTTCCGAGTCCGAGCCTGCTCGCCGATCTCGTCGCCTCGACCCTCCCGCTCTCGATCGAGGACAAGATCGCGCTGCTCGCCGAGACCGACTCCTCGCGCCGCCTCGCCACCGTCGCCCGCGACCTGGAGCGCGAGGTCACCATCGCGCAGGCGCAGCGCCATCTGACCGAGACCCAGGAGGACGACATCGATCCCCGAGGGCGGGAGCGGCTGCTGCGACGCCGCATGCGGGAGCTCGAGGCCGAGCTCGGCGAGGGCGATTCCGGCACCCGCGAGGTCGACGAGCTGCGCGAGAAGATCGAGGCGGCCGAGCTGCCCGAGGAGGCCGATCACCAGGCGCAGCGCGAGCTGAAGCGGCTCTCGGCGCTCCCGCCCCACGCCCCCGACCGACACATGATCCGCACCTACCTCGAGTGGATGGCCGATCTGCCCTGGTCGATCCAGACCGAGGACCATCTCGAGCTCGGCGAGGCCCGCAAGGTGCTCGATGCCGACCACTACGGCCTACCCC
>CAYYUT010000052.1:1809-11723 GCA_964474935.1 uncultured Spirochaetales bacterium | reverse complement strand
CCGTTCCGTCGTCGTCCTCGAATCCGCCCGAGCCGCCCCCGCCCGGGGCGTCGGAGGTCGCTGGCAGGAACGACTGGTGCGTGCGGCCCCGTACGAGCAGGCGCCCGTCTCCGGCATCGCAGACGTCGGTCTCGTTCACCACGTAGTCGCGGCCCCGCTTGGCGTAGCGATCGATGATGGTCGAGCGCGTGCGGACCGTCGTCCCGATCTCGAGCGGCGCGAAGAGCTCCCAGTCCTGCTGTGCGTGGAGGTTCCCGAAGAGATTCTGGAGGTACCAGTCTCCCACGAACCGGTAGCACTCGGAATGGAACAGGAGCGGCGGAGCGTGGTTCTCGCCGCGCGGGCAGCCGTCGTCGAGCGCGTCCCGATAGAAGTCGACCCACGCGCGGCTCACTTCGTACTCGTTCGAGCCACAGAAACGCCCGACCATCGCGGGCTCGCCTTTGAGGTTCATCTCGCCTCCGGGTCCTGACAGTGCCCCACCCGGACGACTGCGGGCAAGCCGGATTCGTCGCTGGCGGTACGGGGGTGCCTCCGTTATCCCCGCTCCGTGGAGTCCCCCCTGAACAACGTCGGCGGCTGGCTGGCACGCCGCGCGAGCTGGGCGCCCTCGGCCCTGGCCGTCGCCGACGACGCGCGCCGCCTCGACTACGCGAGCCTGGAGAGCCGCTCCGCCCGGTGCGCCCGGCGGCTCCACGAGGCGGGCGTGGTGCGCGGCGACCGCGTGGCGATCCTGCTCGACAACCGCTCGGCCTATCTCGAGACCGTCTTCGCGGCCGCCCGGCTCGGGGCCCTCGCGGTACCGGTGAATGCCCGCTGGTCCCAGGCCGAGCTCGCCTATCTGCTCGACGACTGCGAGCCCCGGGTCGTGGTCCACGGGCACGATCATGCCGACCGCCTGGCAGCCGCCTGCGGCGATGCGCACCACACGCCAACGCTGTGCTGGCCCGTGGGCGGCGAGGCCGACGCCTACGAAGACAGCATCGCCCGAAGCGAGCCCTGGCCTTCGGTGGAGCCCGTCTCGGCCGACGACGCGATGATGATCATGTACACGTCGGGCACCACCGGGAGCCCCAAGGGCGCACTCCTCCCCCACCGGAAGGCCCTCTACAACTCGCTGAACGCCCAGCTCTTCTTCGGCCTGAGTGCGGCCGACCGCGTGCTCGTCAGTGTTCCCCTGTTCCATTCGTTCGGGCTCGCCATCCTGTCGCTGCCGACGCTCTATGCGGGCGGCAGCCTCGTGCTCCAGGCGCGTTTCGACGCCGACGGCGTGTGGTCGGCGGTGGCCTCCGAGGGGATCCATGTGTTCGGCGGGGTGCCCACCATGTTCCGGCGGCTCCACGACCGGCTCGAATCCCTCCCGAAGGACCACTACGACCTCTCCAGCCTGCGCTTCCTCTTCACCGCCGGGGCCGCCATGCCGGTCGATCTCATCCGGCGCTACGAGGCGCGCGGTCTGCTCGTGAAGCAGGGCTTCGGCCAGACCGAGACCTCGATCCTCTGCTGTCTCGACGCGCGCGACGCCGTGCGCAAGGCGGGCGCGGTGGGACGGCCGGTGTTCCATGCCGAGCTGCGGCTGGTGCGTCTGGCCGAGGTCGAGGCCTCCCCGGCCGAGTGGGAGGACGCCCCTCCCGGAGAGACCGGCGAGATCGTGGTGCGCGGCCCCATCTGCATGCTCGGCTATTGGAACCGTCCGGACGAGACGGCCGCCACCCTCCGCGACGGCTGGCTGCGGACCGGCGATCTCGCACGGGCCGACCGCGAGGGCTTCCTCACACTCGTCGGCCGCGCGCGCGACATGTACATCTCGGGCGGCGAGAACGTGTACGCCCGCGAGGTCGAGTCGGTCCTCGAGCAACATCCCGCGATCGACGAGCTGGCCATCGTGGGGGTGCCCGACGACGAGTGGGGTGAGGTGGGACACGCCTTCGTCGTGGTCGCGCCGCAGATCGGCTTCGATCCGGAAGCCGTGCTCGACTGGGCCGGCAGCCGGCTGGCCCGCTTCAAGCTGCCCCGCCACTTCACGGTGGTCGCGTCGCTGCCGCGGACCGAGACGGGCAAGGTCCGGAAGCACGTGCTGCGCGGGCGCCTCGGGTCGATCGCGCATGGCTGACGCACCGGCGCGGCTGCGCGTGGCCACCCTGAACGTCTGGGCGCTTCCCTTCGGGATCTCGCGCCACACCCGGGAGCGCATGCGGGCCATCTCGGAGGAGCTGGCCGAGATCGAGGTCGACGTCGTCTGCTTCCAGGAAGTCTGGATCCCCGAGGCCCGCGATGCGCTCGTGGCGGGCGGCGCCCGGGCGGGGCTCGATCGGGCGTGGTTCCACGAGGCCGGCGTGGGCGGCAGCGGATTGCTGATCCTCTCGCGGCTCCCGCTCCAGACCCCGGAGTTCGAAACCTACCGGGCGCGAGGCCTGCCCCACCGCCTCGACCATGGCGACTACCACAGCGGGAAGGGCTTCGGGCGGGTCACCGTCACCACCGACGCCGGCCCGGTCGGCCTGCTCGACACCCACCTGCACGCCCAGTACAGCCCCGATCCGGACGACACGTACCGCGGTATCCGCGTCGCCCAGCTGGTGCAGCTGGCCGCGGCGCTGGCCGAGGACGAGCAGCCCCAGGTGGCTCTCGGCGACTTCAACATCCGCGAACACAATCCCGAGTATCCGATCCTCGTCGGGCTGTCCGGGCTCCGCGACGTGGCCGTCACGCTCGACCGCCGGCAGGACACGTCGCTCGCCGACTCCCCGTATCACCAACGCGGGCACCGTGGCCACGACCGCATCGATTACATCTTCGTGCGGGACGGATCGCAGCGGCGCGTACGACCCGTGAGCGTACGGCGTGTCTTCGCCCGGCCGATCGAGATCGCCGCTGAGCCCGCACGTCACTCCGACCACGCGGGTCTGCGCGCCGAGATCGAGATCGAGCCGGCGCTGGCGGCCCGACCGCCCCGGCCGGAGCCCATCGCGATCGGGCGCGCGCGGGAGTGGCTCGCCTGGGGGTGCGAGGAAGCGGAGCGACGCCGGAGCCTGGGGCGCGGGGTCGCCGCGCTCGGTATCGGATCCGGTGTCGCGCTGCCTCTCGTCCGCCGCCGAGTCTCGGACCGGCGCCGCGCCCTGCGGCTCCTGCTCGCTGGTGCCACGGCCCTGGCATGGCCCATCGGGCTGGGCTCGGGCGCTCTCTCCGAGTGGCACACACCCCGGGAGATCGAGAGCCTGCGCGAAGCCGAAGCCCTGCTGGACCGACTGCTCGCGCGCAGCGGCCGCCCCGCCTGACGGCCACCGCGCGGGCCTCGGGGCGACGAACGCTCAGGCCCCGACGAGGACCGCGAGGCGTACCCCGGGGAATCGATCGGTGGCGGTCGTCGGTGGGTGTCTGGTGGCGGTGGGTGGACTCGAACCACCGACACGCGGCTTATGAAACCGCTGCTCTAACCGCCTGAGCTACACCGCCGTGAGTCGGCCCGCGGACGGGCCTGCGAGAGCCACCAGATTAGCGCAGCTCCAGCCGCCCTACTCGCTCGAATCAGGGGATTCCGAGCCATTGGTCGGGGCAGCCAGGTCGACCCCCTCGCGGAACAGGACCGCCTCGATCGCCTCGATGCGTTCGACCAGATCGCCGACCCCCGGCCCACTGGCGACCGGAAGGACGGATTCGGGACCCGTGGCAACAGCCGGGAGACTGCCACCCGCGTGGCTCACGACGTAGTTGCTCAGCTTGTCGGACAGACCGTCGAGCTTCGGGATGATGTCGCCCACCTTGCCCGACTGGATGAAGATCCCGCGGGCGTCGTCGCCGCCCGGGGTGGTCGCCACGGCTGCGCAGTGGATGTCCAGCGAGGCTCCATCGCCGAACTGGGTGAACGATCCGAAGACGACGTAGTCGGCCTTCGCCTTCTCGCCCTCACTCCGGGCATTCCCGACCTCCGAGGTGGCGAGCTCTGCGTCGTCGACCCGGATGATGGCGAGCGACGGATTCTGGCCGAGACGCGACGCCAGCATGTCGGCCATTCCCGTCCGCAGGTAGTCGGCATCCTCCATGGCGTGCACCATCACCGGCAGGACCGCGACGCGCACCCGTCCCGCGGCCGCCCGACCCGGCTCGGCCTCGGCGACCGTCGCGCAGACCAAGGCGGTCGCCAGCGCAGCGGCCGAGACCCATCGGCGGACGCCGCACCTGGGGGCCCGGCGGGCCGTACGAACAGATAGGTGTGCTGAGGCCACGATCGCCTCCTCGGACGAGCGCCCTGGGGACGCCCGTTCCGTGGTGTTCATGCCTGAGTGCCCGCCTTGAGTATCAACGGGTCACGCGCGGGTCAAGCAGAGGAAGGCCCTCGGCAGCCCGTGCGCGCCCGACCCGCAGCCGCCTCTCCGGATATCGGATGATCGGGAGCGCCGGAGGTCGCGGGGCCGAACAGCTAGCCCTGCTCGGACAGGACCACCCGGAAGACGGTGCCGGCGGGACCGCTCTGGACCTCGATGCCACCACCGAGCGCCCCCACGAGCCGCTGGCAGACGGCGAGGCCGAGTCCGGCCTCTCCGGCCCTTCGCTGGCTCCGGAAGAACGGGTCGAAGAGACACTCGAGGTCTTCGGCGGGAATCTCGGGCCCCGCATCGACCACCTCGATCGTGGGTCCCCCCGATGCGCCGGCGCCCGTCACACGGATGCGGACCTCGGCGCCGGACGGCGTGACCTCGATCGCGTTGCGGACCAGATGCAGCAGGATCTGTTGCAACGCCTCGCGGTCGACCCCGAGCTTCGCCGTCTCGGCGCGTTCCAGTACGACCCGCACGCCGGAACGGCGGGCCGACCCGGCGAGCAGACGCTCCACCACCTCGGCCACGTGCCCCAACTCGCACTGCTCGGGCGCACCGGGCTCGCCGCGAGACCCGAGCTCGCGCATGTGTCGCACCAGCTCTTCGATCCGCTCTACCTGCGCGAGCACGCGTGCGTGTCCGTCGCGCCAGAACTCCGGATCCTCGTCCAGTCGGCGGGGACCCGCGCGCGCCACGAAATCGCGAATACCGGCGATGGGATCCTCGATCTCACCGGCGAGCCCGACCGCCAGACTCCCCAGCTGCCCGATCCGGTCGGCGTGGACGACTTCCTCGCCGGAACGCCGCAGACTCTCGACCAGACGCGCGTTCGCGATCGCGGTGGCGGCCTGGTTGGCGATGCCCTCGAGCAGGGTCCTCTCGGCGGCGCCGAAGCGTCGACCCCCACTCCGATTGTCGACGAAGAGGGCACCGAGCACGCGCTCCGGCCCGACCAGCGGGACCACCAGGAGCTCCTCCGCAGCGATCTCGGTCATCAGGGATCGGATCGGACTCTCGAGATCGAAGGCCTGCCCCAGGGCGAGCCGCTGCGAGCCGCCGGCCTTCACCGTCTCGATGAAGTCGCGCGCCTGCGGCGGCCGGAGCTCCAGGTCGTGGAGCCGCTCCGCCACGTCTCCTGTCCGCGAAAAGCGTGGCTGCGCCAGCCGCGTGCCCGCGCCGTCGAAGAACATCAGCATGGCCCCGTCGAAGCGGAGCTCGTCGGTCACCGTGTCGAGGACGAGATCGATGAGCGGCTCGAGCTCGAGCTGTCGGGCGATGGCCTGCGACACGTGGTGCAGCGTCGACAGCTCGAAGAGGAGCTCGTCGCGCTCACGGTCGAGCGCGAAGACCTCGACGGCATTGCGCAGCACCATCCGCATCTCGTCCGGCTGCCACGGCTTGGCCACGTAGCGGAAGATCGACCCGTCGTTGATGGCCCCCGCCAGGGTGCCAGCGTCGCCGAAAGCCGTGACCAGGATGCGAACGGTGCGCGGATCGAGCTCGCGTACCCGTCCGAGGAACTCGTTCCCGGTCATGCCGGGCATGCGGTGGTCCGAGAGCACGATCGCGATCGGCTGAGCGTTCAGGATGCGCAGGCCTTCCTCGGCATCGCGGGCAGTCACGACCTGGAAATCGCGCCGGAAGGTCAGCTCGAAGATGCGCAGATTCTCGATCTCGTCGTCGACGTAGAGGATCGGGTACTCGCGGAAGTCGACGATTCGTTGGGGGCTAGGCCGCACTCGACTCCTCCGCTGGCAGATGGATCGTGAAGCAGGTGCCGTCATCCGGTGCGGAGACGACTTCGATCCTTCCGCCGTGCTCGGTCACGATTCGGCGGCTGATCGAGAGGCCGAGTCCGGTTCCGCGGCCGGCTTCCTTGGTGGTGAAGAAAGGCTCGAAGAGCCGTGCCTTCGCCTCCGGAGCAATCCCGGGTCCGTCGTCCCGGATCGTCACGATCACGCTGTCCTCTCTGGACTCGAGATCCACCCAGACCCTGCCCCCGGTCTCTTCGAGTGCTTCGCAGGCATTCTTGAGAAGGTTCAGGAATACCTGATTCAGGGCGCGGGCATCCCCCATGACGCGCCGAAGGGATGCCGGCGGTGCGAACTGCGCCTCGACGCCCGCTTCCTGCATCGCGTAGCGCAGCAGTTGCAGGGTCGAGGAGATCCCCTGCCGGAGATCGAGCGGCTCCCGCACGGCGGCCCCGGGGCTCGCGAAGTCGCGCAGATCGCCCACGAGGCGGCCGGTCCGATCCAGACCCTCGGTCATGATCGTGGCCAACTCTCGCAGGGAATCGACCAGTTCATCGAAGCCCACCTCCGCCCGCAGACGCGCGACCTTCGCGACCCCCTCGGCCAGCGCATGGCGATCGCCGGCGTCGATCTCGCCCACCGCGGTGGCGCCCCGCGCGATGTCGTCGACGTACGACCGCAGAGTCCGGAGTGCGTTGCTGGCGTAGTTCACGGGGTTGTTCACTTCGTGCGCCACGCCCGCCGCGAGCTCGCCGACCGCCGCCAGGCGCTCGGCCTGGACCATCTGCACCTCGGTCTCCTTGAGCTCGTGCATGGCCTGCTCGAGCTGGTCGTTGGTGCGCTCGAGGATCTGGTTGCGAACCACCAGCTCTTCCTGCAGACGGCGCAGCCGCACCAGCGACCGGACCCGAGCCACGAGCTCGCGCGCGTGGAACGGCTTCGTGACGTAGTCGTCCGCCCCGAGCTCGAGGCCTTCGATCTTCATGTCGCGCTCGGCCTTGGAGGTCACGAGCACCACCGGGATCCCCTGCGTCCGGGGGTCCTCCTTCAGCGCACGACACAGCTCGGTGCCCGACATCTCCGGCATCATGATGTCGGTGAGGATCAGGTCGGGCGCGCGCACCTCGACAGCCTCGAGGGCCTCCCGGCCGTTGCGGGCGGTGCGGACGTCGAACTCCTTCGAGAGCAGGAAGTGGAGCAGCTTGCGCATGTCCGGATTGTCCTCGGTGACGAGCACCTCCGGCCGGAAGCCGTCGCCACCGTCCTCGACGCCTTCCGATGCGTCGCTGCGGGCCGCCTCCCACTTCCCGACGCTCCGCTCCATCTCGAGCAGCCGATACTCCTCGCCCTGCTCGCCTTCGATCTCGACCTCTGCGGCGAGGGCATCGAAGGATTGGCGCGCCGTGTACTGGCGCCCGTCGAGCGCCTCGAGGATCTCCTCGTCCTGCTCGTCCCCATCGGCGGCGATCGGAAGCAGCACGCACATCGACGTCCCACGACCGACCCCCTCGGACTCGGCCCAGATGCGGCCGCCATGCAGCTCGACCAGCTCCTTCGAGAGCGACAGACCAATGCCCGTGCCCTCGTGTTTCCGGGTGGCCGAGTTGTCGACCTGGGCGAACCGGTCGAAGACCTTGTCGAGCTGGGCGGCCTCGATTCCCACGCCGTCGTCCCGCACTTCGAGGTACAGCGAGTCACCGCGGGTCGCCGCTCTCACGACGATCCGTCCTTCGCTCTCGGTGAACTTGAGCGCGTTCCCGACCAGGTTCACGAGCACCTTCTCGATCGCATCCGGATCGACGAAGGCGGTGGGCAGCCGGTCGAGACCTTCCGCGCGGAGCTCGATCCCCTTGCGTTCGGCCATCGGGCGGGCACCGATGAGGATCTCCTCGGCGATGCGCCCGACCGCCACCTGTCGTCGATGCAGCTCGAGCTGGCTCGATTCGATCTTCGCGAGGTCGAGAAGGCTGTTGATCAGCTTGAGCAGCCGCAGCGCGTTGGCATGCATCGTCTTCAGATAGCCACGTTGCAGCTCGGAGACCTCGCCGAAGTCGCCCGCCAGGAGAGATTCCAGGGGAGCGAGGGTCAGGGTGAGAGGCGTTCGCAGCTCGTGGTGCATGTTCGCGGTGAAGCGCGATTTGGCCTGATCGAGGTTGGCGAGCTCGTCGCGGGCGCGTTCGACTTCCTTGCGCCTGAGGAAGTCGGCGAATCGCATCCGTTCGAGGAGTGAGGCACACATCACCGATTCGAAGGCCGCGGCGGCGAGGAACCCGGTGTGCAGTGCACCCACCCGCCAACTCGCGACACCGTCGAGGAAGCCCAGGCTGGTGAACGCCACGAGCGCCGCCCCCGAGATCCAGAGGGCGTCCCGGGCGCTCAAGGGCAGGAGCACCGCCATGCCCACGAACAGGAGCACGAGACCCGTGTAATAGGAGCTGTCCATCGCCCCGGTGAAGAAGATCACCCACAGGAGCGAAGCGGCCCCGAGCAGGCAGACCGCGTAGGCCGAGGCCCGGGGCGCGCGATCGCTGCTCCACAGGTAGATCCCGGCCAACAGCCCGTCGAGCAGCAGGCGCACCCCGAGAAAGGTCCAGAAGTGTTCGGGGAAAACCAGGGCATCGACCGCGATGAATGCCGTCATGATGGCGCCGAGAACGAAGGCCGCGGTTCGGACGGCCCGGGGCATCCTCTCGCGGATCAGCTCGTCCCGGTAGGCGCGGTAGCGGTCGTCGGTGGCGGCGCTCTGCATCGCCACGCGAATCGGAAGGCCGCTTCGGCCCCTTGAGAGCCCCGTTGCGGGCGACCCCGGGCCGACGACGGGGTCTCAGGAGGGCGTCGAGCCGACCAGCAAGAAGGCCTGCGGAGGGCTCCCGAACACCTCCTCGCTCCGAAGCGAACGGAATCCGGCCTCGTCGAGCATCGCCGTGAGCTCGCGACGACCGACGAACCGGAAGCGCCCGCTCTCCTCGAGGTCGCCCAGCCGCGCGGCATCGTTCAGGAACGAGCGCAGCGACGCGCGGAGATCCTCGGGGTCGACGTCGGGGAGATCCGAGCCGAGGCCCGCCAGGAGCTCCTCCGACCCGTCCCGGTAGATCCGGGAGATGTCGGCGTCCTCGCGCAGGTTCGAGAGCACGATTCGCCCTCCAGGACGCAGGATGCGCCGGCACTCCTCGAGAAAGCGCTGCGGGCTCGGCAGGTAGCCGATCAGCAGCGACGCGAGCACGGCGTCATACGCCGCGTCGCGCACCGGGATCGCGGCGCCCGTCCGGGACGACCCGAGATCGGCCGCGACGTGCGTCACCCGGTGCGTCGACCCGGCCCCGGCATGCCGCAAGCGCTCGCGCCCGCGTCGCAGGCCTTCGGTCACGAAGTCGATCTCGTCGACCCGGACCGGATGCGGCAGACCCCTGCGATGCAGCGCCAGCGGGAACGCGCCGGCACCCGCACCGAGGTCGGCCACCCGCTCCCCGCCCTCGAGACCCAGCGCCTCGATCTGCCGGCCCATCAACGACCGGTAGGCGCTCGCGCTCGTCATGAGCTCGATGCCCAGACGACCGTCGCGTCCGACGAGGTAGTCCCTCCAGAAGGCGCGGAGATCGACCTTCGACTTCGGCAGGCGCCGGCGCTCCGCGAGCCGCTTCTGCTCGAGCCGAGCGAGGTTGGGCCAGCCCGGTGCGAGCGACTCGCCGAGCGCCATGCGACCCGTCTCGCTGGCGATCAACTGGAACGTCTCGAGCGCCTCGCGGCTCGATTTGAGCTGGTGCCCCGTCGGGACCACCAGCAGCTTGCGGCGGGCCCGGAGGGCCCCCCCCGCCCCCGCAGCGGGGCCCACCGAGAGAACAAC
>CAYYUT010000052.1:0-1799 GCA_964474935.1 uncultured Spirochaetales bacterium | reverse complement strand
GTCGCCACAGGCGAGCACGGCGCGGACCCGCTCGAAGTCCATCCAGGCGTCGTGTTCCCCGTGGATCCAGGTGATCGGGACGTCGATGGCTTCGAGGTCCCTGCGCGAGTCCTCGATGAAGGCGAGCTTCTCGGACAGCGCATCGAGTCCGGCGTGGTCCATGTCGACCGTCACGCCCAGGATCTCCTGGCGACCGAAGCGGCTGCCGCGCTCGAGGCCGCCGAGGAAATCGACCCCGCCCGAGATCACGTGCATCATCGACTGGAGGTCGCCGGTACCCACCACGGACACCCACCCGTGGATCCGACGACCGCTCTCGAGCGCGACGGCCCGCCGGCCGTCGACCGACGCGGCACTGAACGTCACCAGGACCGACCGGCGTGGCGCGCTGGCGGTGCGGTCGAAGTAGTCGAGCGCCGCCTCGATGTCGCGCACGCCCTGCGAGAACGTGAAGCGGAGATGCTCGTCTCCCTCGCCGCCGCACTCCGGGTCGTTGTGCGACTCGCCGCGCTTCCGGATCCCGTCGAAGCGCAACACCGCCACCGGTTGGTCGGCACGCCGGAAGGTCGCCACGATCGTCTCGGCGAGCGGCATCAGCGTTTCCTTGGTCCGGCCCCACGCCGGCGGAATCACGACGGCGGTGGCCCGACCGGGGTCGCCCCACGAATCCAGGATCCCGCGGAGCTTCTCGCCTCGTCGCGACTCGAACTCGACGATCTCGACCTGAACGTCGCTCCCGCGCTCCGGAACGAGACGTTTCCAGGCCGCGCCTCCGCCGATCTCGACCATGGAGGCCGCGGTCCGTACGCCCTGGCCGACGCGTTCCAGCCACGTTCGCGACACGATCTCGCGGCGTCGCTCCACGGCCACGGCCTGCTTGGGGCCCGAGAAGGAAGTGGCGACCCCGAGTCGGACCCAGTCCGGACCGCGGCCCGAGGCCGACCGGTGGCAGGCGACGCCGGTGACGGGCTCGGAAGTCGGTCCACTGAGCGCGGCCGACAGGCGCAGCTGGCTGCCCGGCTGCACCCAGCCCGCGGCCGTCGCCGGGACGTCGAGGCCGAGGCCCCCGGCCGAGACGTCGGCGACCAGCGCCTCGGTCCGGTGATCGCCGATCGAGAGCTGCATTCGGGCCACCCCACCCGCCTCGTCCACCCAGGTACGACGCTCGCGGCCTCGCCGTTCCACCACGTAGAGCACGCGGGGAAGGGCCACCCGGAGCGCCCCGTCCGAGGGCTCCTCCAGGGCACGACAGCTCATGAAGTATCCGACACCAGCGTGATCGAAGTTCAGGAACACCTCGCCAGCGCACTCCTCGAAGTTCTCGATCGCCAGCTCGATGCCGTGCTCGTCGACCGCCACGATGCGCGCCCGCTCGGGCAGCACCCGTCGGTTCATGCCGCGCCGGAGTTCGACCCGCGCGCGTTGTGCGGCGAGCAGGACGTCTCGGATCGACGCAGCGCTTCGGATCGCGTCGGGATGGAGGCGGTCGAAATCGAGCGAGGAAAGCGGTTCAGCAGTCACGTGAACTCCAGCGTTGGCGCGCCTCGATCGAACACCGCGTTCGGTCGGCGTTCGCGGGCTGCATTATACGCGCAGCCAAACGGCATCCCGCAACGACGATCGATGAACCCCTGCTCCGGATCCCGGACATGGAAGGATCGCGACATAACCAATTGGTTCGCGTCGCGTTCAGCCTGCGATCGTCGGGCGCGGCTTCGCGGAACCATCGGCGCGGGCCTAGAGCCCGCCGAGCAAAGCGGGGAGCAGGGAGAGGTCGCAGGCGAGCCACAGGCCCACGC
>CAYYUT010000051.1:0-11768 GCA_964474935.1 uncultured Spirochaetales bacterium | reverse complement strand
TCGCCGGCTGGCCTCGTCGGTGGTCCGGTAGTTCTGGGTGAGCACCGAGAGCGCGATCACCACCGTGAAGGCGTCGGCCGCCGAGACCACGCTCGGGATCTGCTCCGGCGGCGTCGGTCCCCCGATCAGGTACTGGAGCTTCGGCAACGTCCAGAGCATGCCACCCGCGGCCATTACGGCGAGCGTTCCCGTCGAGATGCGCGATGGGGGCGGCTTCGGGAAACACGTCATCATGCGCAGGATCATCGGCCACCAGAGCGCCCCCGCGAAGATGAACACGAGCTTCGCGACGCGGGTCTGGAGCGGCCCGCCGCCTTCGAAGACGGCCTCTCCGACGATCACCACCCCGAAAGCGAGCGTGGTCTGTTGCACGACTGCATCGTTCGGCCGGCGCCAGGAGGCGACCGCAATGATCGCCCACATGAGCACGAGGAACGGGACGCGCATCCAGGGAACGGCGTACGACGTCAGCCCGAGCTCCGTCTCGATTCGCTGGCCATCGCGCTCGATCACGATCGGGGTCACCCCGTCGGCTCCCACCTGGCCGTAGGCGTGTCCCATGAAGCCGAGATACCCGTGTCCGCGGAGATCCTGGCTTCCGACCCGGACGAGCACGTCGCCGGGCTCGAGGCCGTGCGCCACGCCCTGCACCTCGAGCGTGTCGCCCCCGACGCGCGGGTAGGCCTCCGCGCTCGGACCCGGCACGGCGTAGACGGGTGGCTGCCACAGGCCGGTGCGGACGACCTCGCGCACGTGGAGCCCGAGGAAGCAGGCCGCCACCGGGAGCAGCGCCCAGCGGATCCAGAGGTCGCGCGACGAGACAGGCACGTGGAGGCGCTCCCCGCTTCCGGGGCGGGCTGCATTGCCCGCCGGGCGAGCATAACCGGTCTGGGGAGCCGCCCGGCCCGATGTGGCCGTGCGCGAGCGGCGGGCTCCGCACGGCTCGCTGGCTGCGCAGGCCCGCCGTCGCCGCGCCGCCGCCTGCTAGCTTGAACCGGAATGAGGCTTCTGCTGTGCGACGACCACGCGCTCGTCCGCGACGGACTGCGGCTCGCGCTCGACGACGTCGCCGAGTCGGTCGAGATCCTCGAGGCGGACGGCTTCGAAGCGGCGTGCGAGCTGGCTCGCCGCGAGACGGCCCTCGACCTCGTGCTGCTCGATCTCCAGATGCCCGGCGTGTCGGGTCTCGACGGCGTGCGCCACTTCCGCGAAGCCTTCCCGGCCCTGCCCCTCGCCGTGGTGTCGGCCAACGAGGACGCGGGGACGATACGGGCCGCCATCGATCTCGGCGCCGCGGGCTTCATTCCGAAGAGTCTCGGGCGCGAGCCACTCGTGGCCGCGGTTCGGCTCGTCCTGTCGGGTGGGGTGTTCGTGCCCGAAGCCGCGCTCTCTCCCGACGCGGCGGCATCGCCCGAGGCGCTCGGCGAGCACCGCCGTCGCCGGGCGGCCGGGCTCACCGGGCGCCAGCGCGAGGTGCTGGCCCTGATGGCCCGCGGGCTCACCAACAGGGAGATCTGCGGGGTCCTCGAGATCGCCGAGAACACGGTGAAGACGCACGTGAAGGCGATCCTCGAGGCCCTCGACGCGAGCAATCGCACCGAAGCCTCCGTCCTCGCCCGCGAGCTCGATCTGCGGGGGCCGGGCGAGGAATAGCCCGGCGCGGGCGCCGCCCTTTGCGCACGCACGGCCGGCCCCCGTATCCTCGGTGCAGCCGCGGCGCCGACCGGCCGATCCAGTGGTGCATGCGAGCGGTGAGGACATCGTGCCCCTGACACGCTCGATCCAATCGCTCTGGAACGTCCGCCGCGAGATGTTCCGGTTCGCGATCGCGTCGGGGGCGAGCTTCCTCGGGATCGTCGGCGGTACGGTGCTGCTGCACCGGATCGCCGGCCTCTCCCAGCAAGCGGCGTACGCCGTGGTGCTGGTCGCCGTGTTCGTCGGCAACTTCCTCGTGCTGCGCCACTGGGTCTACCGCCACCTCGATTCCGAGCGCTCCGCGGGGCAGCAGCTCGTGCGGACGGCGGCGGGCTCGTTGGTCTTCCGCAGCCTCGAGTATCTCGGGTTTCTCGGCCTGCACACCGTGCTCGGCGTCCACTACGTGCTGGCGATCGCGAGCGTCACCACGCTCGCCTTCGTCGGAAAGTTCTCCTACTACCGCAATGCGGTATTCGGTGGACGCCGCGCGCAGCCCGAGGCCGACGCGCCCTCGCCGCCCATGGCTGCCACGTCCGCCGCGCCCCCGCCCGCCGACCGAACATCGCGCTACCGGTAGCGACGGAGACGTCTACGGGTCGAGCGACTCGGTGCGGGCGCGATGCGGACCAGCGAACGAGCGGACCATCTCGCCGAGGAGACCGATTCCGAGGATCTGGACCGCCACGATCACGAGGGCGAGCCCCGTCAGGATGGCCGCGATGTGGGTCTGGAACGTGCTTCCAGCCGCCTTCATGAAGAGCACGTAGATCTCGAGGCTCAGTCCGAGTGCGAGCGGCAGGATGGCGAGCGTCCCGAAGAAGTGCAGGGGCTGATTCAGGTAGGCCGTGAGGAAGCGGACGGCGAACAGGTCGAGCAGCCCCGTCCAGAAGCGGCTGATCCCGTACTTGCTCGTACCGTGCTTTCGCGGGCGATGGTTCACCGGCATCTCTTCCACCCGGAACCCACCGAGATGCACGAGCTCGGGAAGCAGGCGGTACTGGCCCCCGTACAGCACCAGGCTCTTCGCCACCTTCGAGCGCATCACCCGGAAGCCGCAGTTCGAGTCCCGCAGATTCAGGCCGAAGAGCAACCCCTTGAGACCGTTGTAGAGGCGGGAGGGAACCGTCTTGGTGGGCTCGTTCTGCATGCGCCCACTCTTCCATCCGACGACCAGATCGGCGCCCTTCTCGAGCTGGGTCAGGAGCTTCGGCAGCTCGTCCGGGTCGTCCTGCAGTTCGGCGTCGAGGGTCGCGACGACCTCACCCGTGGTGATCTCGAAGCCGGCCATGTAGGCGGCCGATTTCCCGCTGTTCGCGGTCAGTCGGATCGCCCGGCAGTGCCCGTCCTGGCCCGCCAGGGTGGTGAGGACCTCGCTGGTCCCATCCGTCGAGCCGTCGTCGACGAAGACGATCTCGTACGACGGTCGTGGGTCCATTCTCTCCAGGACCGCGGTGATCCGGCGATGGAGCTCCGGGATCGACTCCACCTCGTTGTAGGCGGGGATCACGATGCTCAGGTCCATGACGAACCATTCCCCTGGGCCGTCGGCTCCGTGCGAGTCGATGGCGACGGGACGATCGGGTCGCTCACGACGCCACGCCCAGCCGGTCTGCGAGGCGATCGGAAGCCTGGCGGAACCATCCGAAGTCGCGGACGGCGTCGGTCATGCCCGCGACGAGCAGGACGTAGCTGCCGAACATGTAGACCGGAATCGGTGGGAAGTACGGAGTGAAGGTGCCCGCCGACAGCCCGATGGCGACGACGAACAGAAACCTGCGGCGCCAGACGAGAAAGACAGCCACACAGAGCCCGACGAAAGAGCTGACGTAGTTGAGCGCTCCGACGCTCCCAGCATAGCCCCACGAGAACGATTGCAGGACGTTCAGGATGGCGTTCCGCACCATCATGAGCGGCTCCTTGCGCGCGATCTCGAGGAAGTCCTGGCGGTTGAGCTCGCGCAGCCTGCGGCGCACTTCGGGATCGTGGTGGTTGCCTTCCGCTCCCTTGTCCACCTTCTCGCCGGTGAGCTCCTCGTAGTGGACGAAGGCCGCCCGGTCGGCGAAGAGCGTGACGTATTCGTTCGGGTAGGCGGCGATGCCGACGTAAGCGGTGTGCCACGGATTCTTTCCAGGTCCGGTATCGGCCATCACGAGGAGTGCCAATGGTAGGAGGACGGCCGCGCCGGCGATCCGCGCGGGCCAGCGCTCGCGAAGCGCGGCGAGCACATAGAACATCGACTCGGCCAGCACGACGGTGGGTCGGATGATGTGCGCCAGTACGATGGCCCCGACGGCGAAGGGCGTCGCCCAGGAGAGCCGGAAGCGACGATCGACCAGATAGAGCGCGAGCAGGGTGCCCGGGATCACCTGCCAGAAGTAGTAGTAGGGGAACGTTGTCACCCAGAGCACCAGCGGGTTCATCCCGTAGCCCGCCACGAAGAGCAGCCGGGCGAGGAGGGGCGACAGGCGCGACGCGATCAGCAGCGTGATGAGAATATGACAGGCGAGGTTCAGGCTCTCGATCGCGTCGAGGTCTCCCATCCAGAAGAAGAGCGTGCGCGCCACGAGTACGACGTACACGAAGCCGCGCCACGATCGCCCGTAGGGCTTCAGCTCCTCGGGCGGCGACGGTTGCAGCCGGTGCGCCTGCCGCTCGGGCTGGCTCATGCCCTCGTAGAGGTAGATGTCCTGGGGGTTGTAGAGCCACTCGCCGCCCCAGCTGAAGTTGGCGGCGCCGGTGAGGAACGGCACGGTGACGCGTTCGACCTGCATCGTCGGAGCGTCGAATACCTGGGCGCCGATCCAGATGAAGCTCGCAGCGGCCAGATAGGTCAGTGCGCCGCGAGCCCGGCCTGGGCCTGTGATCATCGTGCCTGCTCCACTCGACGCGTGCGATCCGGCCGTCGAGCGCTCCCGAAGTGGGCCCGATCCACCGTTCGACGTGCGATACGTTATCAGAGCGGCGGATCGACGGCCCGACTCCAGTTCGGAGGAAGCCGAGCTGCGTCGGTAGCCTATCGTTCGCTCGGACCGCCAGTCCGGCGGCGGCCGGTGGGGAGCGCGTCGGGTCGCGGGCGCGCGCGGCGGTCCCGGGAACCCGCGGCGTCGAGGATGCCTCGTGAGCCAATCCGTGATCCTCCCCGACGACTACTTCGAACGTTTCGAGACGCCGAAGTACCGTTCCCGCAATCCGGCGAAGCGCTGGATGATGCGCCGTTTCGCCGAACGGCTGCATGCGTTGTTCGAGAAGGCTGCGCCGGAAGCGTCGGTGGCCGAGATCGGCTGTGGCGAAGGTTTCCTGACGGGCTTCCTGTCCGAGCGACATCCACAGCTCGAGTTCACGGCGCTCGACCAGAGCGAAAAGGATCTCCAGGGGCTCGCCCGGAAGTTCCCACGCGTGCGGACCATTCCCGGCGACATCTACGATCTGGCCGGTCTCGGAGCCGGCTACTCGCTCACCATCTGCGCCGAGGTGCTCGAGCACCTCGAGGAGCCCGAGCGCGCACTCGAGCAGATCGCGGGGCTCGGCTCCCATCGCTCGATCTTCACCGTTCCGAACGAGCCGTGGTTCATGCTCACGAACCTGGCCGCAGGCAACAACGTCACGCGTCTCGGCAACGACCCCGAGCATATCAACCACTTCACGCCGCGGTCGTTCCGCAAGCTGCTCGAGCCCCGCTTCGAGGTGCTGGAGCTCACCACCTCGTACCCCTGGATTTTGGCCCTGACCCGCCGCTGGGCGGGGCCTCGCGCGTCCCGCTACTCGACGTAGCCGAGCGCGCGCAGCAGCTCGACGGACTCGGCATCGGGCTCGATCTCCTGCGCGGGTGCGCGTGCAGTCTCCCTCCAGCGTTCGAGCGCCCGCCGCATCTGCTGCGTCTCCTCCGGATACTCCGAAGACACGTCTCGCGTTTCGAGTGGGTCGCGCTCGAGGTCGAAGAGCCGCCAGCCGTCGGGGTGCGCGACGAGCTTCAGGTCCTTCCAGTGGACCGCGACGAGATGCTCGACGGCGCCCCATCGCGACTTGCCTCGCTCGGTCGCGGTCGGGTACTTCTCGCCGGTCACGACCGGGCCGCGTGCGCCGAGCGCCTCGTCCGGCCGAAGCCCGTTCAAGGCTCCCTCTACCAGCACGGGGACATCGGCGAGCGTGGTGACGGCGGGCTCGACCCCCGCATGACGTCCGCCCGGGTAGCGGATGAGCAGGGCAGCCCTCTGGACCGGCTCGTCGAGATTGAGCCCGTGGCCGCGGGCGTCGTGCTCTCCGAGGAACTCACCGTGGTCCGAGAACACGGCGATCAGGGCGCGATCGAACACCCCGACCCGTCGGAGCTCGTCGAAGAAGCGACCGAGATGTCGGTCCATGAAGCGGATCTCGGCGTCGTAGCGGGCGATGAATCTGCGACTGCCGGGCGTTCGGTCGTCGACGTCCGTTGCACCTGCGCCGCGCCCGGTCCTGTCGGCGCCTCGATCAGCGTGCGATCCGCGTCGTACCCTCGGGTTGTGAGGGTCGAGATAGTTCACGAACAGGAGGAAGGGCTCGTCCGCGTGCTCCACGACCCATGCGCTGGCGACCTCGGTGATCTTGTCGGCCGGCCAGTACCAGACGAGAAGTTGATCGACGAGCGGATGCCGAACGGCGATTCGGAGCACACGCAGGAAGGTCAGATGGAACGGATCGAAGCTGAGGCGGCGTTCGGCGGCCAGCTGCTGGAAGCCCCGATCGAGGCCGAACTCGGGAGCGACGGCGAGCGGATTGGCCGCGATGGCGGCGGTGCGATAGCCCCGCTTCGCGAAGCGTTCGGCCAGCGTCGCGAGCTCGGGATCGAGCGCCTGCGGCCGCGCTCCGAGTGCGCCGCCCCGCTGGTGGTGCGCGCCGTGCTCCACGGGAAGCCGTCCCGTGAAGACCGAGGCGTGGGTCGGGAGTGTCCAGGACGATGTCGCATAGGCGCGCTGGAAGAGCCGGGCCTCCCGGGCGAACTCGGCCAGGCGGGGTGTCGCGTCGCGTCGATAGCCATAGACGGACAGATGGTCGGCGCGGGTGGTGTCGAGCGAGATCAGGATCACGGGCGGGCCGGCGGCGTCTGGCGACCCGGGCGGAGACGGCGGTATCGCCAGTGGCGTCGACCGGATCGGCACGACGAGCAGCGCCGTGACCAGCGCCACCGCCGCCAGCGCTTCCGTTCGGCTCGCCGCCGGGGCCCAGACCAGGGCGGCGAGCATCGCCAGCGTGGCCAGCCAGGCGATCGCGAGGAAGATCGCGATCGGCGCCGGTCCGGGCGCGAGTTTCCCGATGTCCGCTCCCCAAACGAGGAGACCGCACCCGAGGCCCGCCGCGAGCACCCATGGGAGCAGCCCGGGCCACGTCGCCGCGTGCGGCGAGGCAGCCGCGATACGGCACGCCATCGTCCCCGCCAGGACGACCAGCGCGCCGAAGGCCCCCAAGCCGAGCGCCGCGCTGCGCCATTCGGTCAGCGTGACGAGATGGTAGACGAGCCCCCAGGCGCCGTAGACGAAGAAGAAGAGTGACATCAGGACGCAGGTATGGAGACGGATGCGGCCGCGTACCCAGGGCCGTCCGATGTACGCGATGGCGGCCGAGGCCAACGCCCAGAGGATTGCGCTCGCGCCGGTCTCGATCAGCGCTGCCCCCGGGGGCACCCAGCCAGCGGTCAGCGAGAGCACGGCCGTCTGGGTCAGTCCCCAGACGACCCCGAGCCAGAATCCCAGTCCGGCGGCACGGAATGTGTCGCTCGACATGCGCAGCGCCCCTCCGTTTCGGCTCCGATCTTAGACCATGATAATGCGACCACGGGGCCCCACGCGTGCGGCGGTCTGCCGCGTCGCCGCCCGGCCGTCCGAGGCGGGGTCCGAAGCGATATGCAACTCTCGGCGGTCCACCCGGAGCCGGCGGCCGACGAACCTGCTCGATCGCAGGTGCCGCGAAGCCGATACCAGACCGATGACGGGTCTGACGCGCGCCCGCTCGGTTCTGGGGCCGGCCCCGGAGCCAGCGAGGCCGGGAACTGATCGAGGAGCGGAATTGGACACCCCGGTCGTATCCACCGTGCTGCCCGTCTACAACGAGCGCGAACTCCTGCGTGCGGCGGTTGGCGAGATCCGCGCGAAGCTCGAGGAGACGGGGCTTCCCTTCGAGATCGTGGCCGTGAACGATGGCTCGAGTGACGGGAGCGCCGCGATCATTGACGCGCTCGCCGCCGAGGACGACCGATTCGTGGCCGTGCATTTCAGTCGCAACTTCGGCAAGGAAGCGGCCATGTCCGCTGGCCTCGAAGCGGCGAAAGGGGGTGCCGTCCTGCTCATGGACACCGATCTCCAGCATCCTCCGGCGCTGATCCCCGAGCTCGTGAAGCGCTGGCAGGAGGGCTTCGATGTGGTCGATGCGGTGAAGCGTGATCGGGGCAGCGAGAACCCGGTCTACGGCGGCTTTGCCCGGCTCTTCTATCGGTTGATCGGGAGCTCGGCCGGTCGGAGCCTCGAGCGCTCGTCCGATTTCAAGCTCCTGGATCGCCAGGTGGTGGACGCCGTGCTCGAATGTGGCGAACGCAACCGCTTCTTCCGGGGTCTGGTTGCATGGGTGGGATTCCGAACCACCGAGGTGCCCTTCGAGGTGCAGGCGCGGCGCGCCGGCGAGACGAAGTGGTCATCGCGCGGATTGCTGGCCTATTCGCTCCAGAACCTGGTGGCCTTCTCGTCGGCGCCCCTCCGCTTCGTGGGCATCGTTGGCTTCGCGACGGTGGGCGTCGGCCTCCTGCTCGCACTGCAGACGCTCTACAACTACCTGGTCGGGATCTCGGTGAGCGGATTCACCACCGTGATCCTGCTGATGCTGATCCTCTGTGGCCTGATCCTCGTCAGTCTCGGCGTGATCGCCTTCTACCTGGCGTCGATGTACGAAGAGCAGAAGCAGCGGCCGATCTTCGTGATCCGGCGGCCGCGCGACGACGACGGACGTGACCCGGCCACGCGTCTGGCCAGCGCGGGCGAGCGCTAGCGGGCAGCGCCTGATGGAGCCTGCTGCTCACGAATCGGGCCTTCGGCGAAGCGTCGGCATGGCGGCCATTGCCGCCCTCGTACTGCTGGCGTCGATCCCCTTCGACAACACGACGAGGCGCTCGGCCCCAGGCATCCTGCCCTTCTTCTCCGGGGCGGCGCACTACGAGTTCGGTCAGGGCTGGCGCTACTGCGAGGAAGACTTCGTTCGTTTTCTCGCGCTGCCCTCGAGGGAGGCGCGCGACCACTACCGCTTCGAGCCGGACCCCGACTGCGACCTGCGCCACTACGACCTGGCCGCCAAGGGCTACCTCTGGGTTGCGATCGCGGCGCGCAACGTGTTCTTCTGGATGGGCGATCTGAAGGCCGTGGAGACCGTCCAGGTGATCGGCCACATCGTGCTCACGCTCTTCGTGCTCGCGCAGCTTCGCCGGCGGCTGTCGAAATGGCTCTTCCTGCTCTTGTACGGGCTGAACCCGCTCCTGCTCTGGTTCGCTTCCTACCCCGTCTACTACTTCTGGCAGGCCGTGCCGGGCGGGATGGTGGCGGCCTATCTGCTGCGGCGCGACATGCGTTTGGGGTGGTGGACGCTCGCGGTGGGTGGCCTGCTCGGCTTCTGCTTCGCCATACGTCCGACCGTGGTGTTCGTGAGCGGTTTTCTCCTAGTCCTGGTGATGCTGCGCGAATCGTGGAAGTACGCGATCGCGGGAGGTCTCGTCTTCCTGCTGGCGGGGTTCGTGGTCTTCGGCGGATCGCACCAGACCGACCCCTGGCACACCGCCTACGTCGGGATCGCGGCGTACCCGAACCCCTACGTGCAGGAGTTCCACGATCGGGCCGCGCACCGCGTCTGGGAAGAGAAGAGTGGAGAACGGCTCGACAAGGGGCCGTATGGCAACTATCGCGAGCCCGGTGTCGTGGCCGAGACGAGCGAGGCCAAGCGCGAGGCCTTTCTCGCGATCGCCCGCGAGAGCCCTGGCATGCTCGCACGGAACGCCTTCTTCAACTTGCTTCAGTCGTTCTCGCTGGGCTACGTCACCGACTTCCCACCCCTCACCGCGGTGAGCACCATCCTGGGGGCGATCGTGATCGGTGTGCTGGCGTGGCGTCGGCGATGGGGATTCCTGGTGGCGATCGCCGCCAGCTCGGCCTCGTTCGTCGTCTTCTTTCCACCGATTCAGATCTACATGTACGGGAGCTACGTGCTCTTGGTGGCTGCGGCGATCGACATCGCGCGAGAGCTTCCCGCTTATTCGCGTTGGTCGCATCGCCTGCCGGAGCTGCCTGCGCTCGGCGATGGCACCGCCTAGGGTCGCGCTCCGCGCAGGCTCAAGCGCGGGGTGGCGCGGGGCGGAAGACGATGCGGAGCAGGACGTACGTCTCGGCGACGAGCACGACGTCGACCAGCACTTTGCCGACGAGGATCATTCCGCCGAGCGCACCGACCGCCAGATGGACCAGGAAGGGCGAGGCCACGAGGTTCGCGAGGGTGACAAGGGTGTAGGCGGCGCCCTGCGACGCCGTCGAAAGGGATTGGCCGGCCTCCCCAGCGCGGAACGAATAGAGCTTGTGAAGGAAGAATCCGACCACGGCGCCCGAGGTGCGGCTCGCGCCCTGCGCGATGCGCACGTCGAGTCCGAGCAGCTTGGCCAGCACGATGTAGACGAGGTAGTCGACGATGAAGAGGACACCGCCGCTCGCGAGGTAGCGGAACAGCGATCCCTCTATCCACCGCTCGGGCGTCGGTGCCTCGTCCGGGGTCGGGCTCGGCCCGCGGGCCACCGCCGTGGCACGCGATCGAAGATCGCTCGTGCTCGCCATCAGTGGGGGCGTCGCGCAACGACCCGCATGCCATGGCCGCGTCCCACCATTCGGCCGAGAAAGTACACCGTGGCGAGCGCCAGGTTGGTGACGGGTCCTTCGCGGAGCTCGGCCGAGCGGAAATTCCGCCAAAGCAGGGGGTCGGCATCGATCGCGAGTATCTCGTAGCCGGTGTCGGCGAGCAGCCGCCGCATCGCGTCCTCGGTGAAGAAGTAGAAGTGCTCGGCGTGGTAGATCTTCAGGATGTGGTCCTGGAAGCGACCGCCCGAGAGCTGATGGGTCCACTCGGCCACCCGATAAAAGGGCGAGCTCAGGGTCGGCGTCCGGAGGAAGAGCACGCCGCCCGGGCGCAGCATCTCTCGGATCGCCTCGAGCGGCGACACCACGTCGGGAAAGTGCTCGATCACGTCCATCATCGTGACGGCATCGAGCGATGCGGCGAGCTTCGGCGCCAGGTCTTCGACGGCGCCGTGGAAGACGCGGTCGACCCCGAGCACCTTGGCGGTCTCCTGGCAGGCGAACTCGGAGATGTCGGCGCCCATGGCGTCGAAGCCGGCATCGCGGAGCTGCGATGCGAAGAGCCCGGCTGAGCACCCAATGTCGAGCACACGTCCGCGCTGGCAGAAGCGCTGCAGGAAACGGATCCGTTCTCGATTCTCGGCCTCGTAGGCCGCCCGGCGCGCGGCGTCGTTCTCCTTGGCCCCCGTCATCCGCTCGTGGTACTGGGCCTCGTAGAACTCCTCGATCGCGTCGGCCGGCGCCGGCAGCCGGAAACGGAGACCCGATACCGGGCACTCGTAGATCTGGGCCTCGCGGGTGAGCACGCCCCACGACGACTCGACCGGGCGCTCGGCACGTACGTCGAGGAACATGCGTGCCTCGACGTCGTGCAGCGACGGAATCGGGCAATGCGGCCTGGCGCTCGGGGTTGCAGGAGCGTGGCGGGTCATCGGTCCTCCGGCAGCAGTTCTCCCGGCCGCCCGGCGACGGCTCGGGTGGCGACGGCCCCCAGTGTAGCCTTGTCGGTCGGTGCTGGCGGAGCCCCGAGGCCAGCGCGCCCCATTCGCGGCCTAGGGTGTTCCCCGGATGGGGATGCGGATGGGCCTACCGCGTGCGGCGGGCTCCGGCCTGAGCGATCCGGTATCGGTGCGGGCCGGGCGGCTTCAGGGGCGCGGCCAGCCGGCGCTGCCTGGCACCGGCTGGCCGCCCCGTCACGGGCAGTACCGAACCTGAAGCTGGTTC
>CAYYUT010000050.1:0-12134 GCA_964474935.1 uncultured Spirochaetales bacterium | reverse complement strand
ACGCCGAGACGCAGGATGCCGCGGCGGGCGATTCCGTCCGGAGGCGACGCCGTCGGGTCGGTAGCGGGCCGCGCGCGCGGCCCGATCGGGTTCGCGTCGGAGTCGGGTTCGGGTCGCGACATCGCGTGCCTCCTCGGTTGGCGGGGATGCGACGGCTCCCGGTTAGTATAGAGATCGTGGCCGCCGCGCCCCGACCCCATATCCTCGCCGTCGACGACGGACCCGTCGACAAACGCACGCGGGCGCCCGTCCAGCTGGTGGCCGTGATGATGGAGGGCGCCGATCGGGTCGAGTGCGTGGCCGTCTCGCAGTTCGAGGTGGACGGCCCCGACGCGACCGGCTTCCTCGCCGACTGGATCTCGGGCCTCCGCTGCCGTCCGGCGCTCCACGCGGTGGTGCTCGGAGGGGTCACGATCGCGGGGCTCGGCGTGGTCGACATCCACGAGCTGTCGCGGCGGCTCGGGATTCCCGCGATCGTGGTGAACCGCCAGCTTCCGGGGAACGACCGGGTCGAGGTGGCGCTCCGGAGCGCGGGCCTCGACGCGCGGATGGCGATCGTGGAGCGCATGCCCGCGCCCTTCGAGGTCCGGCCCCGCCTCTACGCCGCGGCCGCCGGTGCGACGCCCGATACGGTGCGCGCGCTCCTGGCCGGGGCGTTCGCCAAGTCGAACCTTCCCGAGCCCCTCCGACTGGCCCACGTGATCGCCCGTGCCATCACCGATGGCGAGTCGCGGGGGCGGGCCTGAGCGTCGTGCGGCCTCGCCGGGCTGGGCACGCGGCGAGGAAGGCCGGGCGGGAACCCGAGGCCGGGCCGGGCTAGCCTCGCAGACCATGGCCGGCCGGGTGCTCGACGGAGTCCGCATTCTCGACCTGACGCGGGTGGTCGCAGGGCCCTTCGCGACGGCCGTGCTGGCCGACCTGGGGGCCGAGATCGTCAAGGTCGAACGCCCCGGAACCGGCGACGACTATCGCTACGGCCCTTCGAAGAAGGGACAGACCTCGCTCTCGTTCCAGAACACGAATCGGGGCAAGCGATCGATCACCCTCGACGTCCGCCAGCCCGAGGGCCGCGATCTGCTGCTCCGGCTCGCGGAGGGCGCGGACGCGATCGTCGACAACTTCCGAGCGGGCTGGCTCGCGCGGCAGGGGCTCGGGCCGGATGCGCTGCATGCGCACAACCCGCGTCTGGTGGTCGCCTCGCTCTCGGGCTTCGGCGCCACGGGGCCCCGCGCGGGTCGTGCTTCGTACGACATCGTGTCGCAGGCGGCGAGCGGCTTCCTCGCCATCACCGGCTTCTCCGACGGGCCGCCCGTGCGGGGCGGCGGAGCGCTGGCCGATTTCGTCGGTGGGCTCTACCTGGGCCTCGGCGTCGTGTCCGGAATCCTCGAGGCCCGCCGCACCGGGCAGGGCCGGGTGCTCGATCTTTCGAACCAGGACGCGATGTTCGCGATCACCGATTCGTGGGCCACGATCTCGGCGGGTCTCGGCGTTCCGTCGGATCGCACCGGGAATCAGCTTCCGTTCACCGCGCCCTACGATGCGTACGCCGCGACGGACGGTTGGGTGGTGATCGCGACGGCGAGCAACAAGCTCTTCCGTCAGCTGTGCGAAGCGATCGGTCGTCCCGAGCTCGCTTCCGACGAGCGATTCCGGAGCCACCGGGGCCGCGCCGCCAACCGATCCGAGATCAACGCGATCGTGGGCGACTGGGTGGCGGAGCGCGGCTGCGACGAGGTGCTCGCCGCCCTCGGGCCGGAGGGGGCCGATCTCCCGTGCGAACGGGTGGTCGGGCCCGACGCCCTCATGGAAGCCCCCCAGCTCGTGGCCCGCGACATGATCGAGCGGCACCCCCACCCCGACGTCGGCGAGGTGGTCTTCCACGGCAACCCCCTCCGCTTCTCGGAGGCCGAGCCGAGGGCGCGGCGGCTCGCGCCGCGCCTCGGAGAGGACAACGCCGCGGTCTACGGCGAGCTCGGCCTCGATGCGGCCGAGCTCGAGCGGCTGGCCGAGGCGAAGGTGATCTGAGCTCCTTGCGGGCGTTCGTGCTCCGGCGCCTTCAACGGGCGTCGTGGAAGATGACGCCGAGGGTCATGCGGCCCCCACGTCGCACCGTACTCACACCGTGTCGCACGGCCACCCGGTGATGGCCCCGCTTCCCGCGGCACGGACGTTCGCGGGTGGCGAAGAGAATGAGGTCGCCCTGCTCGAGCGCCAGCGAGTGGCCGCGGGACTGCATGCGCGGCCGCTGCTCCACGAGCAGGAAGTCGCCGCCCTCGAAGTCGACGCCCCGGCGCGAGAGCAGCGCGGTGGCCTGGATCGGAAAGAACTCGTCGCCGTACAGATCCTGATGGAGGCAGTTGTAGCCCCCCTCGCCGTAGCGGAGCAGGAGCGGGGTCGGGCGTTTCTGGCCGGCCCGGTGACAGCGCCGCAGATAGCCCTGCAGCGTCGGCGGGAAACCCGGCTGTTCGCCGAGCAGGCGACGCCACCGGTTCGCGGCGTCGGCCAGGGGCGGATAGAGAGACTGGCGCAACGCGGCGACCAGCGGGGGGAGCGGCGCGGTGAAGTAGCGGTACTCGCCTTCGCCGAAGTGGCGGGCGCCCATGTTCACCGTCTTGCGGAAGAGCTCGGGCCGGTCGTAGAGCCGCACCAGCTGCCGGCACTCGGCCGGGCGGAGCACCGCCTCGACTCGCGCATGTCCCGTGTCGGCGAGCTCCTCATGGACCCGGGCCCAGTCGATGCGCGCGATGCGGGAATCGAGCGAGGCCACGCGCCCGCGGGCCTCGCGTGTCGGGCCATCTCGGCGCTTCGATCGGATCGGGGGGCGTGCGGCCACGTCGCGAGTGAAACCGTTCCGAGCCGGCGCGGCAAGCGGCGGCCTGTGCTCCGAGAGCCGGTGGCTTGTCGCCACCCGGGGGCCGGACGGCGCGGTATGGGTCGGGCGGGGTCGGCCGAGCGCTCGCGGCTCTAGTGACGTCCGTGTCGGAAGCGGCGGAAGCTCCGGCCGTAGTACGGGCGACGGTGGCCGAAGCCGTGGTGGCCGCGGCGGAAGTGGCGGCCATCGTTCACGAAGATCCCGATCGAGCGGCCGTGCCGATTACCGGTGCTGAAGAAGAAGGTCGGGCCCGAGCGGAAGCGCCGCGCCTGCTTGAATCCATGGTGCCGGTGACCGCGGTGCCGGATGGCACGGTGCCGGACCTCGTGGTGCCGCACGCCGTGTCCGTCGTGGAAGGACTTCGAGAAGTGGGCACGTCGGTGCTGGATGTCGTGCGCCTCGGCCGCGATGGGGGCGGCCAGGAGCGCGGCGGCGGCGATGGCCGCTCCGGTCGTCAGCTGTCGAATCTGCTTGCGAATCATCGTTTCCTCCAATTGCCCGTCCGATGTCTCTGACGCGCTGGAGGTCACACTATTCGCTGACTTCGATGTCCACGTTCGACAGAGGCCAAGGAGCGAAAGGAAGACCGAAGCCGGGGGCCGGCCCCGGGAAGCCCGTTCCGAAGCCCAGTCCCTGGCCGTAGGGCGGGTAGGTGCGGTCCCAGGAGGCGCTGAGCTCGAGCCCGTGGCGGGGATGCCCGTGGTACGACCCCGGCGCTTGGAACGCCGAGTAGTCGGGCTGACGGATGCTGGTATAGACCCGGGGGCGGGGCGGGGACGTCGCGCCCTCCGGCCCGTGCGCGGGCGCATCCGTCGGCAGGGCCAGCGCAGACAGCGCCGCCAGGATCGCGAACCCCCGAAGGAATTCGGCCGCTCGGGGTCGGTGGCGCGGATCTCGTGAGAGGGGCTGTCGCATGTCTCGCTCCGGGCTCGCTGGAAGAGTGCCCACCGGAGCCATGTGGGTGACGCGTTAGGCCGAGCCGAAGAGGGCCTCGGCGAGCACGCGCCGGTGGTGGACGGCGTCGCCGAGCATCGCCCGCGTCCAGAGAGCGCGCTTGAAGTACCAGTGGGCATCGCAGTCGATCGTGAAGCCGAATCCGCCGTGCAGCTGGATCGCCTTGCGCACGGCTCCGGCGAAGGCGTCGCTCGCACTCGCCTTGGCCATCCGTGCGCGCAGCTCGGCCTGCTCCGGAGCATGGTCGAGGGCCGCGGCCGCCGCGTAGGCGTGGCTCCGGGCCATCTCGATCTCGATCATCATGTCCACGATCGGATGCTTGACGGCCTGGAAGGCGCCGATCGGCTTCCCGAACTGCTTGCGATCGATCGCATAGGTGCGCGTCAGCTCGAGAGCCGCCTCGGCGGCGCCCACCATTTCGGCCGCGAGCATCGCGTAGCCCCGGAGATAGACGCGTTCGAGCGCGTCGCGACCGTCGCCGGTCAGCATGGCGTCGGGCTCCACATGGACGCTGTCGAACCGGACCCGCGCCGTGCGACGCGTCGGATCGACACCGACCTCGGGTGTCGTGCGCAAACCTCGGGCGTCGGCCTCGACTGCGAAGAGCACCACCGTGCCGTCCGGAAGATGGAAGGGCGCGACGACGAGGTCGGCGAACTGGGCCCCGACGACGTGGGCCTTGTCTCCCCAGAGCACGTGACCCGCGCCCCGGCTCTTGCTCTCCTTCGCCGGTTCGGCGCTGGCGGCGACCCGGTCGGGCTCCCAGCCCGTGTTCGGCTCCACGAAGGCCAGGGTCGCAATCCGCTCGCCCGAGGCGAGCGCCGGGAGCCAGCGCGCCTGCTGCGCCTCGCTTCCTGCGGTGCGCAGCGCCTCGGTCGCCAGCAGGTGTCCGAGATAGGGGGAAGGGAGCATCGCGCGGCCCATCTCCTCGAAGAGCAGGGCCTGGTGCAGCCAACCGAGTCCGGCGCCACCGAGCGTTTCGGGAAGCACGAGACCGAGCCAGCCGAGCTCGCCGATCTCCTTCCAGAGGGCGCGGTCGAAGCCCTCGGGACTCGCGGCGACCTTCCTCACCTGGTCGATCGAGGATCGCTCGGCGAGGAAGCGGCGCGCCGACTCCCGGAGCAGCTCGTGCTCCTCCCCGACACCGAAGTCGGGCGGCAGGGGCGCCAGGGTCGCATCGCGCTTCGGCGCCGGCTCCGGGGTCGCCGGTGCCGGGTCGGCCGCGCGGGCCGCGGATTTCTTCTTCTTGCGGGTCTCGCTCATTTGCTCTTCGGGAGTCCGAGGACGCGTTCGCCCAGGATGTTGCGCAGGATCTCGCTGGTTCCGCCGCCGATGGTCATGCCGAACGAGTTCATGTAGGCGCGCGGCCACTCGCCTCCGTCCGGAGCGTTCGGATCCTCGGTCCAGAGACCGACGTCGCTCGCCAGCATCTCGCAGCCGAGCTCGGCGAGATCCTGACCGTACTCCGAGTACACGAGCTTGTTCATGAGCGCGAGTCCGAAGGGGTGCTCGACGTTCAGGGTCGGGACCGCTTTGCGGAGCTGGCCGAGTCGCATCGCCTCTTCGCGCATCCAGAGGCCCACGGCGCGGTCGCGCAACAGCGGGTCGTCGGCGGCGAGCCCGCCGTCGCGCCGCGCCCGCTGCGCGAGCTTCACGACCTGCTGCACCGATTCGGTGGAGGCCGTGGCCTGGCCGCCGCCGGTCCCCTCCGCCGCGCCGCGCTCGAAGGTGAGGGTCGCCATCGCGATCTCCCATCCCTGACCCGGCTGGCCGAGGATGGCGTCCTCGGGCATCGGTGCCGCGTCGAAGATCACCTGGTAGAACCCGCCTTCGCCCGTCATCTTGATCAGGGGCTGCACCTCGACACCTTCGGCGTCCATCGGGAACAGGAAGAACGAGAGGCCCTCGTACTTGTTCACGTCCGGGTCGGTGCGGGCGAGCAGGATCATCCACTTCGATTGGCGCGCGAGGGTCGTCCAGACCTTGTGGCCGGTCACCCGCCAGCCTCGCGTCGGCGCGTCCGCGATCGGCTCGGCGCGCGCCGAGAGGCTCGCCAGGTCGCTCCCGGCGCCCGGCTCGCTGAACCCCTGGCACCAGATCTCCTCGGCCGACAGGATCGGCTGGATCAACCGGCTCTTCTGTTCCTCGGTGCCGTACTTCAGGATCACCGGGCCCGCCCACTGCAGACCGATGGTGTTCACCATGAAGGGGGCGTGGGCGCGCGCGATCTCCTGGGTCACGATCCGCTGCGGCCGCTCGGGGTTCGCGCCGCCTCCGCCATAGGCCGCAGGCCAGTCGAGGCCGAGGTAGCCGGCGGCGTATACGCGCTGCTGCCAGGCGCGCAGGTACTCGAACTGCTCGTCGGTCTCGACGAACAGGAAGTTCTGGGGAAGCCGGAAGTCGGGCGCGGGGGGCTTGTTGCGCGCGATCCAGTCGCGGACCTCGTGCCGGAAGTCGGCCAGGACGGCGGGCTCCTCGGGTTGGGGCCGGATGCCGGCCGACGGGCTCGGCTCGCTCGCTGCGGGGGTCTGGCTCACGGCAACTCCTGGATCGCTCGACCGAGACCTTAATCGAGCCGGGGGCTTCCGGCGAAGGGTCCATCGAGGTGGCGTCGGGCAGGGGACGCCCGTGGCGCGGCCGGGCGGCGAGCGGGCCGGCGCGCTACCCGTCTCGGTGGCTCGGGCCACCCCCTCGGCGCGCCAGAACCTCACGGGAGTGCTGATGAACTTCGGTTTCACGGAAGAGCAGGAGATGCTGCGCAGCGAGGTGCGGCGGGTGCTCGATGCCGACTGTCCGATGGACGAGGTCCGGCGCATCGCCGAGCTTCCCGCCGGCTACGACCCGGGCCTCTGGATGCGGATCGCCGAGCTCGGCGGGCTCGGGATCCCGGTGGCCGAGCGCCACGGCGGAGCCGGGCTCGGCTGGGTCGATCTGACGGTGGTGCTCGAGGAGACCGGTCGCAGCCTGTTTCCTTCGCCGCTCGTGGCCACCAGCCTCGCCATGGCGGCCATCGAGTCGGCGGGGAGCCCCGAGCAGCGCGACGCGTGGCTTCCCGAGCTGGTGAGCGGGGAACGGATCGGCACGCTGGCGCTCCTCGAGGCCGACGATCGGATCGGAGCCGAGGGCATCGCGTGCGCCGGGCGGCCCGACGGTGACGACTTCGTGCTCTCGGGCGAGAAGCGCTTCGTCGCGGACGCCGGCGCGGCCGACCGCATCGTGGTGGCGTTCCGTGCCGGCTCGCCGGAAGGGCCGTCGGGCTCCGCGGGCCTCTCACTCGCTCTGGTCGAGAACGACGCGGCGGGGGTGACGGCCGAGAACCAGCCGGGGATCGATGCGACCAAGCGCATCGGTCGGATCGTCCTCGACGAGGTGCGTGTCACCCCGGCGCAGATGCTCGGGGCACCGGGCCGGGCCGACGCCACGGTCGCCCGCCTGCTCGACCTCGGGGCCGCGGCGGTCACGGCCGAGGCCATCGGGGCCGCCGAAGGGGCCCATGCGCTCACCTGTCGCTACGTGAAGGAACGCGTCCAGTTCGGATCCCCGATCGGACGCTTTCAGGGCGTGAAACACCCGTTGGCCGAGATGTACGTCGACATCGAATCGGCCAAGTCGCTGCTGTACTACGCCGTGTGGGCCCTCGACCGGGGCGGCGACGATGCCTCGGCCGCAGTCTCCCGGGCGAAGGCCTACGTGTCGGACGCGTTCGCCCGGATCGGGATCGACACGATCCAGCTCCACGGCGGCATCGGCTACACCTGGGAGTACGACGCGCATCTCTACCTGAAGCGCTCGAAGTGGGTGCGGCCGATGTACGGCGATGCCGACTTCCACTACGAGCGCGTCGCGCGCCTCGGAGGTCTGTGATGGATTTCGATCTCACACCCGAAGAGGAGCGTTTCCGCGCCGAGGTGCAAACCTTCCTCGACGAGAACCTGCCGTCCGACGGCCGGCGCGACGGGGCCTTCCTCGGAGAGTGGAATCGCAAGGTGCGCGAGAAGCGCTGGGTGGGCTTCTCCTGGCCGAAGGACGTCGGGGGCGGTGGCGGCTCGATCATGGAGCAGGCGATCCTGAAAGAGGAGCTGGCCAAGCGGAAGGCGCCGCCCCTCGGGACCTGCTTCATGGGACTGAGCTGGGTGGGCCCCGCGATCATCGAGTACGGCACCGAGGCCCAGAAGCAGCGCTTCGTCCCCGACATCCTCGACGGTGCCTATCAGTGGTGCACCGGCTACTCCGAGCCCGACGCCGGCAGCGATCTGGCGGCGCTCGCCTGCAAGTGCGATCGCCAGGGCGACGAGTACGTGGTGAACGGCCAGAAGATCTGGACCTCGATCGCGATGTGGTCGAAGTGGATGATCCTGCTGGTGCGGACGGGTCCGCCGCCCCGGCCCGAGAGCAAGCACGAGGGCATCACCTGTCTCCTCGTCGAAATGCAGACGCCCGGCATCACGGTTCGACCGATCAAGAACATGCATGGCGGCGAGATGTTCGCCGAGGTGTTCTTCGACGACGTGCGCGTGCCGGTCGAGAACCGGCTCGGCGAGGAAGGGCAGGGCTGGCAGGTGACGATCTCGGCGCTCGCGCACGAGCGTTCGGGGATCGCCGAGGTGGAGGGCCTGAAGCGTCACCTCGAGGCGCTCAAGGACCTGGCGCGCCGCAGCCGGCGCGACGGCCGCCCGGCGCTCGACGACCCGCGCGTGCGGCGTCGCATCGCCGAGTTCGAGACCCGCATCGAAGCCATGCGCCTGAACGGACTCCGCTTCCTCACCCGTCAGCTCCGGGGCGAGCCGCTCGGGAGCGAGACGTCGATCAACAAGCTCCACCGCGCGGAGCTCGAGATCGGCATCGGCGATTTCGCCCTCGAGCTCGAAGGCAGCGCCGGTGCGCTCGATCGCGGCGCCGAGGGGGTTCCCGACGACGGTCGCTGGCAGCGTCACGCACTCGGCTGGTGCGAGGTCGTGATCGGGGGCGGCACGCCCAACATCCAGAAGAACATCATCGGCGAACGCATTCTGGGCCTCCCGAAGGACTGAGGCGAGGCGCGATGGGTCGGGAGGATGCCGGAGAGGCGCGGCGCGCCCGCATCGAGCAGAAGCTCCGCGAGCGTCTCGATGCCAGCGAGGTGCGGGTGATCGACGACAGCGCCGCCCACGCCGGCCACGCGGGGGCCGCGTCGGGCGCCGGGCACTTCCGCGCCTTCGTGCGATCGTCGCGTTTCGATGGACTCGGGCGTCTGCAGGCTCAGCGACTCGTCTACGAAGCCCTGTCCGATGAGATGGGATCGGCCATCCACGCGCTCTCGATCCGCACCGACGTCCCCGCCGACGACTGATCGCGCGCGACGGCCCGCGCTCACGCTAGTGTCCGGTCCCGGGAACCCGGCGTCCATCGGGAATGTCGCTCGCCCGGCGGTCGGCCGATCGGAGCGGGGCGGGGGCGAAGGCGAAGATGGCGCGGTCGAAGCGGAGCCAGAAACGGGGTCGCGGCAAGCCGAAACGTCGCGATACGGCGTCCGGTCCCTCCGCAGACGATCCCGGCCACGCCTCCGCCCGAACCACGCCCGCGTCCTCGTCTCCGGCGCCGCCCGCCGCCGGGCCGAGCCGTTCACGACGAGTGGGTGCGCGCGCCGAGCCGTCGACGGCGGTGCTCGCCGGGGTGGTCGCCTGCTTCGTGCTCTCGGGGTTCGCGGCGCTCCTCTACCAGACCGCCTGGCTCCGTCAGTTCGCGCTCGTCTTCGGGACCTCGGAGCTCGCGGTGGCGACCGTGCTCGCCGCCTACATGGCGGGCCTCGCCCTCGGCGCTGCCCTCGCCGGCCGCTTCATCGGACGGGTGTCACGGCCGGTGTGGGTCTACGGATTCCTCGAGGCCGGGATCGCCGCCTCGGCCCTCGCCGTCCCGCTCCTGCTCGGACTCGCCGGGGATCTCTACGTGGCGTTCGTGGGGGGGCGCCCGGCTCCACCCGACGCCGCCACGCTCGGCCAGCCCTTCTTCTATCTCGTGGTCGGGTTCCTCGTGCTCGTGGTCCCGACGGCGCTCATGGGCGCGACCCTCCCCATGCTCATGCGCTACGCGGTGCAGCGTGACGAAGAGCTCGGACCGCGGGTCGCTCTGCTCTACGCCGCCAACACCGCCGGAGCCGTTCTCGGCACGCTGACGGCGGCGTTCTTGCTGCTGCCCACGCTCGGGCTGCGCGGGACCGTGTGGGTCGGAGTCGCCGTGAACCTGCTCGTGTTCGTGATCGCCGCGCGGCTGGCGGGGGGTTCGGGCGATACGGCGGGAGCGCAGCGGGTCGACGTAGCGACTGCGATGCCGCCCGGGTTCGTGCGCGCCTGCCTCGCTCCGCTCGTGCGCGGCGAGATCGGCGCGGCGCTCGTCCAACAGGCCGGCTGGGTGCTTCCGATCATGGCGGTGTCGGGTGCCGTCTCGTTCCTCTACGAGGTGCTGTGGACCCGCATGCTGGCCTACGTCGTCGGCGGGAGCATCTACGCCTTCGCCACGATGCTCGGGGCGTTCCTCACCGGGATCGCGCTCGGGGGCGGTCTGGCAGGACGGCTGGCGCGCACCCGCACCCAGGCCGCGCTCGCCTTCGCGGCCTGCCAGGCTGGTGTGGCGCTGCTCTCGGTCGGGATCTACGCGTGGCTGGCGGGCCAGCCTCCGGGTGGCGGAGATCTCGGCGAGCGTGCGCGCGACGCCGTGCTCGTGATGCTCCCGGCCACCCTCTTCATCGGCGCGACCTTCCCGCTCGCCGTCCGGATCCTGGCCCGCGACGAGCGCGAGGCGAGCGGCGCCACCGCGCGGACCTACAGCTGGAACACACTCGGGGCCATCTTCGGCTCGGTGCTCGCGGCCTTCGTGATCATCCCGGCGCTCGGCTTCGAGGGCGCCGTCAAGCTGGCGGTGTGCACGAACCTCGCACTCGCGCTCGCGACGCTCTGGCTGGTCGCGCCCCGGTCGACCGGATTTCCGGTGGCGGTCGGTCTGGCGCTCCTGGTGGCGCTGGTCGCCTACCGGCCCGGGCGCCCCGAGGCGCTCGTCGCCTCGAGCCGGCTCGCCGCAGGAGCGGTCGAGACCTTCTACGCGGTGGGGCGTTCGTCCACGGTCACCGTGTATCGCGCCGACGGATTCCATCACGTCACCTCCAACGGTCTGAGCGAGGCGGCCGTGGCCCATCGTGGCGCCCCTCCGGTGCAGGACGCCCAGCAGTGGATGGCGGCGCTCCCCGTACTGGCGCGACCCGACGCACGCCGGATGCTCGTCGTCGGACTCGGAGGCGGCGTGGCGCTCGAAGGCGTCCCGCCTTCGGTCGAGGCGATCGACGTCGTCGAGCTCGAGCCCGAGGTGCTACGGGCCAACCAGAGCATTGCCGACCTGCGCGGACGCGATCCGCTGGCCGACCCCCGCGTGCGAGTGGTCGTGAACGATGCGCGCAACGCCCTCCGCCTGACCGACCGGACCTGGGACGTGATCGTGTCACAGCCCTCGCATCCGTGGACCGCGGGCGCGTCGCATCTCTACACCCGCGAGTTCCTCGCGAGCGCCCGCTCGCACCTCGAGCCGGACGGTGTGTTCGTGCAGTGGATGAACTCGTACTACCTCGAGGAGGATCTGCTGCGGAGCCTCGCCGCCACCCTCTTGTCGGAGTTCGAGCACGTTCGTCTCTATCAGCCCACTCCGCATGTCCTGGTCTTCCTGGCGTCGGCGGAGCCCCTCGAGATCGAGGCCGTCCTGGCCCGCGACGGTGCCCGGCTCGACGACGCCTCCGATCACTATCGCCGCATGGGGCTCAACCAGGCCGAGGATCTGGTCGCGGCGCTCCTCATGGAGGGCCGCGGTCTCGCGCGCTTCGCCGAAGGGGCCGAGATCAGTACGGACGACTTCAATCTGATGGCCACGCGCAGCCGCGCCGGCGCGGACGGGCTCCGACTCGACGAGCTGCTCCCGGTCGTCGAGCCCCACGATCCCCTGCTCGACCCGTCGAGCCCGATCCACCGGGGGCTGGCCGATGCGTTCCGTCTCGACTACGTGGCGCGTCGGCTGATCCGCTTCGACCAGCCGGGCCGGGCGCGGCGTATGGCGGCGACGGTGGCCGACGAGGCGACCCGACAGCTCGTACTCGGCGAGCTCCTGGCCGCGGGGGGCGACCTCGAGGGGGCGTCCTGGGCCTTCCGGGCCGCGCTCGCCGCCGAGCCAGGGAGCATGCAGGCGCGCTATCAGCTGGTGCGGAGCCTGCGCGACGACCCCGGGCAGGCGATCGAGGCGGCCCGGGGCCTGGGCGGGGCGGCCCCCGCCCCCGGGGGCCGCGGGGGACCGG
>CAYYUT010000049.1:0-12136 GCA_964474935.1 uncultured Spirochaetales bacterium | reverse complement strand
ATGTGGCGTTCAGGGTCCGGCACCGCATGAAGGCTAGCGGGGCGACGTCGATCGTGCCCCGCGCGAGCATCCGCCCCGCCTTCTCTTAGTCCATCATGTCGTGGAGTGCGTCGTACAGGGGCCTCAGATAAGGATGCACCTTCTCGGCCATCGTCCCCGGCAGGAACCCGAGCTTCTCGCCCGCCTCGACCGCCGGGCGGGTGAGGATGATGCGCGAGCACTCGCGCCGGTTCAGGGCGGCCACGGCCATCGCCATGGCGAGATAGGTCTTCCCCGTTCCAGCCGGTCCGACCGCGACCACGAGGTCGTGGCTCTGGATCAGCTCGACGTACTTCTTCTGCGACAGATTCTTCGGAACGATGCTGCGCCGCGAGCCGACCGAGGCGAGCACCGTCTGGTAGACCTCGGACAGATCGACGTCGGGGGCCTCGGTCACCATGCGCACGGCATCCTTCACGTCGCGTGGTCGGACCGGATGGCCGGAGCGGACCCGGCCGTAGAGCTGCTCGAGCACCTTGCGGGCAGCTGCGACCCTGTCGGGCGACCCGACCAGCCGCACCTCGTTGCCGCGCGCGCGCGCGTCGATCCCGAGCTCGTCCTCGATCACTCGCAGAGTCCGGTCGCCCTCACCGTAGAGCTCGGCGGCCGTGAGGTTCTCGTCGAAGATCAGCGGCTGCCGCGTGCTGGCTTCAGTCTGGGCCAGGTCGGCCCTCCGCTCGTTGTTCCGCCGATGCTGGAGGCGCTCGCCTCGCTCTCGTCTGGAAGCCTGACTCGCTCACCGGGTCCGTTCGGAGGTCGGAGCCCCGCTCGGATCGATGGCTCCGGAAGAACCCGCCGGAAGCACACTGTGCGCCGGGGGAAGCAGGACGATCCCGTCGCCATCGACGCGATAATAGTAAGGCTCGCCGCTCGGGGCCGTCAACGCGCCGCCGGGGAGGACACCGGCCTCCACCAGCTCGCGCAGCTCCCGCGGCCAACGTCCCTCGGCGAGCCGGAACGCCTCGATCGCCCGTCGGACGCGGACCCGATCGACCCGGCTGCGTGCGCGCGCCAGCGCGCTGTTCGGCAGCTCGAACACGAGACCGTCCCTCGCGGCAGGAGCGCCCCCGACCTGGGGCAGCTGCGAGATCGCGGCGATCACCGCGAGCACGGCGACCGGGACGAGCGATGTGACGATCTGCCGAAGAGTTCGGGTCCGTTCGGGGGCGGCCGGCGCCGCGTCGGCGACCTCGGCCGACCCGTCACCTCGCGACGAGCGGAGGGCACCGGCGCGCGTGGCGCGCGCGTCGAACACGATCCAGCCGGAGTCCTGCAGGCGCACGAGCAGGGCGAGCAGCTCGGGGAGCTCGAATGGCAGTTCCTCGGCGAGATCGGCGACGCGCCGCCGACCGTCGACGGCCTTCCAGACGGCGTCGAGCCGCCCGCCTCGATTGACGTCGCTCTCCAGTCCGCCCGGCGTCGCACCTCCCTCGGGACTCCCGGCGCGGAAGACCGCGCCGTCCAGAGGCGCCTTCTCGGCCAGCTCCCGCCATTCGGAGAGCCGTGCGAGGAGCTCGGTCGGAGCGGGCTCGTCCGCGACATCGGCCGAGGAGTCGAGGCGCTCCTCGTCCTCCCGATCGTCGAATTCGAAGCTGCCGTCCGGATCGCGCACCAGCGCGAAGAGCGCGCTTCGGAGCGACGGCGAAGCGAGAGGATCGGGGACGCCGTCGCGCCCTGCTCGTCCAGTCGAACCCTCGTCGGCCAGGGGCCAACCCCGCAGGAAGCCGAACCGCGCGACTCCCCCGACGCGTCGGACCTCGAGCGTACCGGTGCGCCGCTCGCGGGCGATCAACCCGAACAGCTCGACGACCCCGATGGCTTCGAGGCTTCCTTCGAGCGAGGTCGCCATCAGCGGCTCCTCGCACGGTCGCGGGTGCCCATCGCGTATCCGACGCACGCCACGACCAGACCGACGGCGGCGACCCCGGCGAGCGCGACCCCGCCCGCTGCCCCGGCCGCGAGAGGATCGACGACGATGCCCTCGCGAACTCCGAACACGGCGATCGCGGTCCCGCGCGACCACAGATTCACGAGCGCGAAGACCGGGCGCCCCGCGGCGAGACTCGCCCAGCCCGGCATGCCGCCCGCCAGCCACGACCAGCGCGAGCGCGGAGCCGGCGCCGACGCGAGCGCAAGACCGCCGTCGCCCGGCTTCCGGGCGGCCACGAGCATTCCGAGGCCGACCGCACCGGCCAGCGCGAACGCGGCGGCCAGCGGTCGCCCCCCGGCCCGCCCCGGCGCCAACGGCTCCCGCATGGCCGCGGCCAGGCCGCGCCAGGGCGCGCTCGCGAGGGCACGCTGGCGGAGCTGCCAGGCCGGGAACGCCAGGTCGATCACGGGTCGCCTGGCGTCGGCGCGAATGGCTTCGAGATCGCGAAGACGGACGGAATCGACCCCCTGCGCGAGGCCCAGGGCCGCCTCCTGCTCTCCGAGATCGATGGCTTCGCCGTGGGCCTGGGCGAGATTGAAGAGCACGGTCGCCGTGAGCTCCGAGCCGGCGGCCAGCTCGTAGAGCGACACCGCTTCCTCGGTCCGACCCGACGCCAGCCGCAGATTGGCCAGGTTGTTCAGGAGCACGACGTCCCCCGACGCCTCGGCCCCGAGCCGTTCGAGGAGGCGAGACGCCTCCGCGGGCTGGCCCGTTCGCTTGTGCCAGATGGCGAGAGCGTGGGCCGCGAGCGGATCCACCGGCGCCGCCTGCTCGAGCCGCTCGATCTCGAGGCCCGTCGGAACGCCGCGCTCCACCCGTCGCACCGCGTCGATCAGGGGATCGGCACCCAGCGCGGTGACATGCCGGGCGGTGGCGTCGATACCCGGATGGAGTGCCGCGAACAGTGCCGCGGCAGCCATCGCGAGCGCCAGCCGCTCGCGTCCGACGGCCTGGCTCGCGCACAGGAAGAGAGCGGCAACGATCAGGCCGAACGCCCCCTCACCGACCAGGAAGGGGACGAGGCCGAGGCTCGCCAGGATCGCGAGGCGGGAGAAGCGGGGTAGCGTGGGAACACCCCCCTCGCGCGGCCGCCAGGCGCTGCGCACCGCCGCCGCGGTCGCGACGAGCAGGAAGAAGAGACTCCCACCGAACAGGGCCATCGAGATCGCGAGCGACAGGGTCGAACGCAGCCAGAGCGACGCCTCGAAATGGCGATCGAGAGAGAGCACCGCGCGGCCCACGTCGGCCAGCGCGTCGAAGACGCTCTCGCCGGAGCGCAGCCGGCTCCAGGCGTCGGCCATGCGCGCGGCCGGAAGGTCGGGCGCGATCTGCCGGGCCGCCGTCGCGAAGCGACCCGAGTCGTCACCGCGTGCGCGCAGCCAGAGCGCGACGCCCGCCGCATCGTGGCCGAAGTAGCCGAGTTCGGAGGCGCTCGAGCGGAGCGCGCGCAGCCGCGCGTCGAACCCGTCGGCCTCCCAGTCGTCGAGCGGCGCGAGCTGGTCCAGGAAGAGACGCAGCGGGGACGGCGGAGGCCCGGAGGGGTCCTCGATCTCGGGAGCGGTCGCCGCATCGGACGGCCCGTCGCGGGACGCACCGGGATCTGCGACCGCCGGCGCCGGGGCACCGAGCGACGCGATGGCGAGCCAGAGCGCCATCCAGGAAACGTGTCGGAAACGACCCACTCAGCCCCTCGCGAGAGTTCGAACCTCCGGCGTTATCGGCTGGCCAGGGCCCGGCCTGAACGCCGCGGGAGGCCGACCGGAGGCGCTCGACAGGCCGGCACCGGGCGGGGTAAGCTCCCGCCCTCGCGGAGGAACGGAATGGCGAATCACAAATCGGCCAAGAAGCGCGCGCGTCAGGACGAGGCCCGTTGGGAGCGGAACCGCGCGATCGGCAGCCGGGTGCGCCGGCTGGTCCGGAGCGCCCGCGCCGCACTCGAGGCCGGACAGGTCGACGAAGCGCGCGAGGGCGTGAAGATCGCCGAGCGGGCCCTGCGCCGCGCCGCGGGCCGGGGCGTGATTCCGGCGAAGCGGGCGAGCCGCACGATCTCGCGGCTCTACCGGCAGCATCACCGCATCTCGAATCCTTCCTGAGTCCCGGGCGCGGGGGCTTCAGCCGGCGAGCCCCAGGACCAAGCGCTGGAGCGCGAGTTCCGGCGGCAAGCCCCCTTTCCCCTTCAGCGCCTCGTCGACCTCGTGGATCGCCACCAGGCATCCGCGCAGCCGCCCTGGGCTGTAGCGCTGCGCCTGCTGTTCGAGCTTGCGCACCACGAAGGGGGGGCCCGCGACGCGGCCTCCCATCCGCACCCGGATGAGCCGCCGGAAATGGCCGGCCAGCGAACCGAGCAGCATCACCGGTGCGGCCCCGGACCCGAGCAGCTTCCCGAGCAGGCCGAGCGCCTCGCCCGTGCGCCCCTCGCCGATCGCGTCGGTGAGGTCCCAGATCGGTTCCGGAGCCACGTCGCGTGTGGCCTGGGCGACGTGAGCCCGCCCCACGGCGGCCCCCTCCCCCGCGAGCAATGCCACCTTCGCGATCTCGTTGCGGATCAGCAGGAGCTGCCCGCCGATCTGCTCGGCCAGCATCTCGGCGACTCCGGACTCGAGGCGGACGCCCTGGCGGGCCGCCTCCGTGCGGACGAACGCCGGCAGCGCCCGCGGCTTCGGAGGCTCGCATTCGATCGTCGCGGCCGGATCGCGAAAGAGACGGGCGAGCTTGCCGCGGCCATCGATCCGGCTGGCCGAGACCACGAGCACGGCCGACCCGTCGTCCGGGAGCGATGCCACGAGGCCTGCCAGGCATTCCGCGAGGGCGCGCCCGGCCGCGCTCCGTTCCTCGAGATCGCGCAGGATCACGACCCGTCGGGGCGCCATGATCGGGAGCAGCGACACGGCGTCGCCGAGCTGCTTCGGGGTCGCGTCGGCCGCCCGCAGCAGGTCGAGATTGAAGTCGCGGGCAGCAGGCTCGACGAGCGCCCGAAGGGCCGCGAGGGCGTCGTCGCGCAGCAGCGCCTCCTCGCCGGCCAGCAGGTAGGCGGGACGGATTCGGCCCTCGCGCAGCTCGTCGGCCAGGGCGTCGGGGGTCATGGGGCGCCGGGCCGCGCACCCAGCGGGTCGGCCGCGAGCTCTCGCGCCGATTCCGCGAGCGAATCGTAGAGACGATCGGCGAGCACCGCCGACAGCCTGATGATCGCCTCGCGGCGGTTGCGCCGAAGCGCCTCGACGTCGGCGCTCGCCAGCACGAACTCGGTCTCGCGCAGGGCACGTCGGTCGACCCACAGGGTCTTCTCCTCCCCTCCGCGGCGCACTTCGACGTTCCACACCATCGTCACCTCGTAGTCGAGCGCCAGCACGACGGAAGAAAAGCTTCGCCCCCCCGAGAAGAGACGTACGTCGCCCTCGATCACCAGATCGGCGGCCTCGACGTCCTCGACGATACGCACGCCCCGCTCGAGCACCTCGCGACGGATCGCATCCGACACGAAGGCCTCGACGCCGGGCTCGTTGGTCTCGTTGTCGAAGGTCTTGACCGCGACCGTCTCGGCCCCGCCGATGCCCTCGTCGTGGCGCACGAGCTTGTAGCCGCAGGCCGCGCACGCGAGCGCCAGGAAGAGCACGGCGGCGAACGACGAGGTGCAGGCTCGCGCAGCAACGGCTCCGCCGCGCGAGGTACCGCGCGAGCCATCGCCCCGATCGGTCCGAGGAAGGGTGACGCGCCCCACGTCCCGCTGGATAGCACAGCCGCGTGCGCGGCTCCGGTCGACTCAGTCCGACTTGAGCAGGCTCTTGGCGACCTGGAGCACCTGGTTCGATTGGATCGGCTTGGTGAGGTACTCGTCGGCTCCGAGCGAGATGGCCCGCGCCCGGTCCTCCTGCGCACCCTCGGTGGTGATCACGCAGATCGGCATGGCCTTCAGGTGCTCCTCGTTCCGGATCAGGCTGATGAGCTTGAGGCCGTCCATGACCGGCATGTTGATGTCGATCAGCGCCAGGTCGAAGTGGTCGCTGGTCACCTTCCGCAGGCCGTCCATGCCGTCCTGCGCCTCCACGACCTCGACATCCCTCAGACGCTTGAGCGCGAACGTCAGGAGCTGACGCATCATCGGGCTGTCCTCGACGATCAGGACCCTGTGGGTGGCCATCACTCCTCCTCGCGGCCCGACCGGGCACGCGCCCTACTTCCTCAGCAGGTCGATGAATCCCTGGATGGTGTTGAGCTTCCGTTCCGACTGCGAATAGAGCTGTGCTGCGAAGATGGCCGTCGCGGCGTGCCCGGCGAGCAGCGTGAAGAGCTCGTGGTCGAGCGGCGTGAAGCTCTCCTTCTGCTCGAGCAACGCATAGATCGCGATGGCTCCGATCGGTCGGTCCTGGACCCGGAGCGGGATGCAGGCGATCGGAGCTTTCCAGTCCTCGCTCGCCGTGGGATCTCCGCAGAACGCCTCGCCCGAGGCGACCGCCTCGCCGACCTGGCCCTGGCCCAGCCCGAAGCAGGGGAACGCCGGGAGGTCGCGCCCCTCCGACGCCACCGGCTCGAGCCGACGCGTCTTCTCGTCCAGCACGTAGACGGCGAAGACCTCGGCACCCACCAGGTTGATCACGATCTCGAGGATGATCTTGAAGACTTCGTTCAGCGACAGCGTCGAGTGGAGCTGGTAGCTCGCCACGTAGAGGTTCGCGAGATTGTTGTTCTCCTCTTCGATCTCGACGTAGCGTTGCGCGAACTGGCGGTTCTCGTCCTCCACGTGGCGAAGCCGCTCGAGAACGTTGTCCTTCTCGGCCCGCAGGGCATCGATCTGGTCGAGCAGCTCGTGGCGGAGCTTGCTCCAGTCGGTGGGGTCGGCCGCGGCCCGGCGCTGGGCCTCGTCGAAGCCGGCGAGCTCGTGGCGCAGGCGCTCGTTCTCCTCGATCAGCTCGCGGGTGAACTCGGCGCCTTTCTTGAAGATCGCCAGGAATTCGTCGGCGCGGCCGAAGACCTTGTCGTCGCTCATCGCGAGCCTCCCCTCTCGCAGTCGTCCGATCGCGGCCATCGCTGAACCCCCAGGCCGAGGGCACTCCCGATCGCACCGAGCGGCAGGATCCGGTCGACCGCACCGGTGCGGATCGCCTGCTGGGGCATTCCGAAGATCGCCGCCGTCTCCTCGCTCTCGGCGAAGACGGTCCCTCCGGCGTGCTTGACGGCGAGGACCCCGAGCCGACCGTCGTCGCCCATCCCGGTGAGCACCACGGCCGTGAGCGCATCTCCGTACTGCTTCGCGGCCGATACGAAGAGGCGGTCGACCGAAGGGGCGTACTTGTCGCTCGCCACACGGCCCGCGACGCGCGCGACCCGCCGGCCCTGACGCGACTCGATCTCGAGGTGACGCCCGCCCGGGGCCACCAGGATCTGGCCGCGCTGCGGCTCGTCGCCGTCCTCGGCCTCCTTGGCCGAGAAACAGGTCAGGCGATCGATGCGTTCGGCGAAGCCACGGGTGAAGCCGCGGGGCATGTGCTGCGCGACGAAGACCGGACACGGCAGGGGATCGGTGAAGCTCCCGAAGATCTGCATCAGGGCGGCGGGCCCGCCCGTCGAGGATCCGATCGCGATCACCCGATCGGCGACCTGTCCGCAGGTGCGCGGACCCGGTGGCGGCGGGGCCTCGACCCGCTGCTTGACCTTGTCGATCCGGAGCTGCCGGATCGCGTGGACCTTGCGGATCACCTCCTGCTGGATGCTCTCCAGCTCGCGGCTCGGGCGTTGTGTGGGCTTCGCGATGAAGTCCACGGCGCCGAGCTCGAGGGCCTTGAAGACGTCGCCGTCCCCGGAGCGTCCGCTGATCACCATCACGGCGGTCGGGCGCTTCGACATCACCAGACGCAGGAAGGTGAAGCCGTCCATTCGCGGCATCTCGAGGTCGAGGGTCACGAGATCGGGCTCGAGCTCGAAGACCTTCCGCAGGGCCTCCTCGCCGTCACCTGCATCGCCGACCACCCGAACCAGGGGCGACGTCTCGAGCATGCGGGTGATCGTCCGCCGACTGAACGCGGAGTCGTCGATCACGAGCACCCGGATCAGGCCATGATCGCTCACGACGAGCCCTTGCCGGCGTCGGCCCTCGCGATGGCGGCCCTCGCCGCGACGTGCCAGCGGTCCTCTCGCGTCTCGCCCGGCACGGGTCGCCGATAGACCATGTCGTTTCGGAGGTGCTCGAGCTCGAAGTCGTTCGAGATGTTCAGCAACGACTCGGAGTGCCCCAGGAGCAGGAAGCCGCCGGGAATCAGCTTGTTCGCGAAGGTCGAGATCACACGACCCTTGGTCTCCAGGTCGAAGTAGATGATGACGTTGCGACAGAGGATCACGTCCATGGTCCCGAGGAGCGCGATCTTCGAGGCGTCGAGGAGGTTCAGGTGGATGAAGTCGACGTGCCGCTTGAGATCGTCCGAGATACGAAACGAATCGTCCTTGGAGCGGAAGTACTTCTCGCGGAAGTACGGGTCCGTCTCGCGGAACGAGGCCTCGCGGTAGATGCCGCCCCGGGCCTTCTGGAGCATCGTCCGCGAGATGTCGGACGCATAGAGGTGGAGATCGCGCCCGGGCAGGTAGCCCGCTTCGAGCGCCATCATCAACACCGAGTAGGGCTCTTCGCCGCTCGAACAGCCGGCGCTCCAGATCGAGAGTGCACCACCTCCTGCCAGCCGCTTCCGGTCGAGCAGTTCGGGGATGATCTCGTCGACGAGGGCTCGGATCGGCCCGAGCTCCCGGAAGAGGTAGGTCTCGTTGGTGGTGAGGTCGTCGATGGCACGGCCCAGCTCGTCATCGCCCCGCGAGTCGTTGCGGAGCATGAAGTGGTACGCAGCGAAGCTGCCGAGATCGAGCGCGTGAACCCGGCGCGCCAGTCGTTTCTCGAGCAGGTACCGGGATTCCGGACCGAACGAGAGGCCGCAGTGGCTCCGGAACAGCTCGCAGAACATCCGGAACTCGGCGTCGGTCATGTCGGCCATGGGTGCCGTACGGAGCGCGGTCATCGCGGCCCTAGCCTTCGGCTCGCTTGAGCGCGCGGAGGATGGCATCGCGCACGAAGTCGTCCTGTTCGAGCTCGAGACGTCTGAGGATGGCCGGCACCGCACGCGCGATGCCACGCTCGGACAGGGTCTGGATGGTCTCCGCGCGGACCGACCAATGAGCGTGCGACACGAGCGGCACGAGCTCCTCGACCAGCTCGGGGCCCCCGTGGCGCGCGATGCAGCCGACCGCGCCGAGGACGAGCTCGGGCTGATCGGACGCGAGCAGCGCGCGACTGGCCCGCGCGGCCTCGAGGCCGCCGAGCTCGTTCAGGGACTCCACCGACGCCACCGCGACGATGCCTTCGTCGACGAGGGCCCTGGCGAGTAGACCGACGACGCGGCCGTAGCCATCGGGAGACGCGACCGTCGCGGCGTGGTGGCCGATGGCGCGCATGGTGGCCGCGCGAACACGCGGATCCTCGTCGTCGGCGAGGCGCTCGAGGTCCTCGACGACGCGGGCCTGGCTCGAGCTGCCGAGGGCGTGAGCCGCAGCGATCCGCACGTTCGGAGACTCGTCCGCGAGGGCCAGCCGGAGCGGCTCGGACGCCGTTCCCGTCTCGAGACGACCGAGGGCCTGGACGGCGGCCCGTCGCACGGATGCGCTCGGGTCCTTCAGCAGGAAGACCACGACGCCCTCGTCCTGCGGCCGACCGATCCGTCCGAGGACCGTGGCGATCGCCAACCTCACGCTCTCCGAAGTTCCGTCGAGCCCTTCGGTCAAGAGCGCCAGGGCCTGCTCGGTGATGTCCGGATCGGCACCCTCGTCCGATCTTCCCAGCGAGACCAGCGCCTCGGTGACGGCGGCGAGCTCGTCCTCGCTGGTCGGGTCGTCGGCGCCTGCGGCCGCGCGCAGGCGTCGAACCAGCGCCGGGAGCCCGGCCGCACAGCGTCGTCGGCCGAGGGCGCGCGCTCCCGCCGAACGCAGGCGCGCGTCGGGATCGTCGAGCGTGTCGAGCAGACGCCGCACCCCCAGCTCGCCGCGGGTCGCCCCGAGCAGCTGACAGGCGATCTGACGGGTCTCCGAGTCGAGCGAATGCCACGAGGCGTCGACGCCGCGCTCTGCGGTCGAGCCCATGGCGGTGAGGGTCGAGACCGAGACCTCGGCGAGGGCCTCGTCGTGTGCGGCGCGCAGGATCGGGGCCACGACGTCCTCGCGTCGGAGCAGGCCCAGGAACTGCACGAGTACCAGCCGGGCGGCGAGATCGCCCGTCTCGAGGCGTTCGATCGCGTCCTCGACGAGTCCTTCGACGTTCGTGGCCGCGTCGACCACCCGTTCGATGAGCCAGCCGGCGCGGACGCCGTCGAGCCGACCGAGCGCCCGCAGCAGGGCGCCCATCGCCGCCTCGCGACTGGCTCGTGAGCCACAGGCCAGTCCCTTCACGAGCACCTCGATGCTCTGTTCGTCGTCGCTCGAGCCGAGCAGCGCGAACGCCGCCGGCCGCAGCACCGGCTCGTCGAGGACCGGAGACAGGCGCCGCGCGTCGACCTCGTGGTCGAGGCGCCCGAGTGCGCGAAGCGCCGAGAACCGGACCAGGCGCTCCTCCCCGGGACGGACGACCAGGTCGATCAGCACCTCACCGCAGCGCGGATCGTCGATCCCGCCGAGGGCGTCGGCCGCGGCCGCACGGACATTCGGGTCGGGATCGTGGAGGGTGCGGATCAGGCAGTCGGTGGCCCGTTCGCAGGCGATCCCGGCGAGCGCGTCGACCACCTGCTTGCGGACGTCGACGTCCTCGGTCGCCGTCGCCTCGATCAGCCGCGGCACGGCCTTCGAGCCACATCGGATCAGCACATCGACTGCAGCGTTCCGCCGGCCGGGGTTGTCTCCGTCGGAGATCGCCGCCAGCAGGGCGTCGACCAGCGTCCAGGGCTCGGGCAGGCTCGCCAGTCGCTCGACCGCCGCCTTGCGCACGCGCCAGCTCGAATCGCCGAGACAGGCGATGAGCTCCGCCGTCGATTCGCCGGCCGAGAGGGCGCCGAGCCGCTCGACTGCGAGCCGTCGGATCTCTTCGTCCTCGCTCTGCAGGTCGATCCGGATGCTCTCGCGCTCCCGGGCGTCGAGACCGCTCATCCTTCCATGCCCCGAGCGCGAGCCACCCGGAGGAGCTCCTCCCCGATGAAATCGCGATCCTCGGGCAGGTCGCTGCCCAACCGCTGGCGGAAGTGCGCGCGCCCGTCGGCGAGATCGGGCTCCATCGCGGCGAGGACTTCTCCGGCGGCGATTGCGGCGCGGAACTTGTCGTCGTGGTAGAGGACCACATCCGACACGATGACCCGCGCCAGGCGTTCGGCCTCCTCGATCGGACTCCGTTCCGCCGGGGCCGGAGTCGGCACCACCGGGGACGCGACCTCCGACTGCGACCCGCCGCTGGCCGCCGGAGACGAGGCGACCGGCGCGCTGGAGACCGGCGGAGCGGTCTGGGTCGAGCCCGGGTCCGGACCGATCTCCGATCGCGGACCCGGTTCCGATTGCGGACCGATCGTCGGTTGGGCGAAAGGATCGCCGGGAGGCGGCGGCGCCTGCGGCATCGCACCCGCCGGGCGCAACCCCCCGCCCTTCGTGACGCCCAGGTCGCGGAGGATGCCCTCGAGCGCCTCGGGCAGATCGGGCATCTCGACATAGGCGTCGGCTCCGTACAGATCGCTCGGAGGCCGGTGGTAGCGGTTGGGCTCGTGCACCGCGCCCATCAGGACCACCCGGATCGCTCGCAGCTCGGCGTTGCGCTTCATCAGCTCGCAGATCTGGAAGCCGAACATCTTCGGCAGGGTCGGATCGAGGATCACCGCCCGCGGCAGACGACGTTGGATCTCGAGCATCGCCTCGACGCCGTCGTGGCGCTCCACGACCTCGAAGCCCCACGTTCGGAGCGCCTCGCTCACCCGTTTCGAGCAGTCCGCGTCCGGGGTGGCGACGAGGATCTCGCCGCCGCCTCCAACATGGGTCTCGGCCCGCACCGCAGGCGGCGAGACCGAAGCAGAGGCCGCGTGCGGCAGCCGCACCCTGAACCGGGTCCCACACTGCGTACAGCGCAAGCGGGCACCATCGCTCCCGACCTTCTCGTTCGGTACGCGATAGCGCGTATGGCACTTCGGACATGCGGCGATCATCGTCGTCTCCCGTACTGCGAGT
>CAYYUT010000048.1:0-12259 GCA_964474935.1 uncultured Spirochaetales bacterium | reverse complement strand
CGTCGGGGCCCAGGTACTCCGGACCGCCGATCTCGTAGAGCAGCTGCGAGGTGACCGTGCCGATCGAGACCTCGCCCCCGGTGCCGTCGTGCTTGCCGACCAGCGACGAGCCGTCGGCGGCCACTTCGGCCCACGGGAAGCCCGGCCGCGTCATGCCCGCGACCTCGGTGAAGAAGGCGTAGTTGCCGCCCGTCGCCTGGGTGCCGCACTCGATCACGTGGCCGGCCGCCACCGCGCCTGCGAGGGCATTCCAGTCGTCGCGCCGCCAGTCGTGGTGCCAGGCGGCCGGCCCGCACACGACGGCGGCATCGGTGACGCGCCCGGTGACGACGATGTCGGCCCCCTGGCGCAGCGCCTCGACGATGCCCCAGCAGCCCAGGTAGGCGTTCGCCGTGAGGAAGCGAGAGACGTCCTTGATGGGCTCCCCGCTCTCGAAGTGGGTGAGCTGGTCGCTCGCCACGAGCTCGGGCAGCCGGGCCATCAGGTCGTCGCCGCGCACGTAGGCGATCGTCGGCGAGAGTCCGAGCTCGGCGGCCACCTCGGCCACCGCCTCGGCGCAGTGCTCGGGGGCGAGTCCCCCGGCATTCGAGACCACCTTGATGCCCCGCTCGAGACAGGCCCCCATCACCTGCTCCATCTGGGTGACGAAGGTCCGCGCGTAGCCGCCGGTCGGATGCTTCATCCGGGTCCGGGCGAGGATCAGCATGGTGAGCTCGGCGAGCCAGTCGCCGGTGAGGACGTGGATCGGTCCGCCCTCGACCATCTCGCGGGCAGCGGAGAGCCGGTCGCCGAAGAAGCCCGAGCAGTTCGCGATCCGGATCGGGTCGGCCATCACGAGTCCTCCGCGTCGGGAGCGCCCGGGGTCGGGTCGCCGCCGTCGGGCTCGACCACCAGCAGCACGGCTCCACTCTCGACCTGGTCGCCGAGCGCCACCCGCACCTCGCTCACCACCCCGGCTTCGTGGGCCGTCATGGGGTTCTCCATCTTCATCGCCTCGAGCACCACCAGGGTCTCGCCCGGGGCCACCCGGTCGCCGGGCTTCACGCGCAGCTCGATCACCTTGCCCGGCATGGGCGCCACGAAGCCGCCCGCCGTCTCCCCGGTGTCCGGCGGCAGGAATCGCGGTTGGACGCCGAGCTCGAGGTCGCCGCCCGGCCCCTGCACCACGATGCGGTCGGCGCAGCGGGTGATGCGGCCGCGGCGGCGGCGCCCGGCGACCTCGACGTCGATTGCCGACGCGTCGCAGGCGTGGACGAACGCGCTGGTGCCGTCGTCGAAGTGAAAGCGTCCGTCGCGCTGGCGGCGATACGCGACCTCGATGGCTTCATCGCCGAGCGTGAAGACCTGTCGCTCCGGGGGCATGCGCGAGTTGCGCCAGCCGCTCGGCGCGCTGGCGAGGGTCCGGGCCTCGCGTCGGTGTCGTTCCTGGAGCCAGAGGGCGGCGGTGCGCGCGCGGGTCACCCGCTCGCTCGCCGAGGGTACGAAGACGCGCGGCGGGTCGATCCGCTCGATGAAGTCCGTCGTGGTGTCGCCCGCGAGGAAGGCGTCCGTCCGGAGCATCGCCACCAGGAAATCGCGGTTGGTGGTGACTCCGCCGAGGTGACACTGTTCGAGGGCCAGCGCGAGGCTCAGGGCGGCCTCCTGGCGGGTCGGGGCCCAGGTGATCACCTTCGCGAGCATCGGATCGAACTCGGTGCCGATCACCGAGCCCGGCTCGACGCCGGAGTCCCAGCGCGCATCGGGCTCATCCGCCGGGGCGAAGGCCACGAGTGTCCCGGTGGCGGGGAGGAAGCCTCCCGCCGGATCCTCGGCGTAGAGCCGCGCCTCGATAGCCGCCCCATCGGACTCGATGTCCTCCTGGGCGTAGCCGAGAGGCTCTCCCCAGGCGATGCGAAGCTGCTCACGCACGAGATCGATCGCGGTGACCGCCTCGGTCACCGGATGCTCGACCTGGAGGCGCGTGTTCATCTCGAGGAAGAAGAACTCGCCGCTCGCGTCGTCGAGCAGGAACTCGACGGTCCCGGCCGACTGATAGCCGAGCGCTCGTGCGAGCCGCAGCGCGGCCTCGCCCATGCGCTCGCGCAGATCGGTGTCGACCCGCGGCGAGGGGGATTCCTCGAGGATCTTCTGGTGGCGCCGTTGGATCGAGCACTCGCGCTCTCCGAGGTGCACGATCTCGCCGTGGCCGTCTCCCAGGATCTGGATCTCGACGTGACGTGCGCGGGCCACGTAGCGCTCGAGGAAGACGCGCTCGTCGCCGAACCCGCTCTTCGCCTCGCGCCTCGCCGCGGCGACCGCGTCGGCGAGCCCGTCCGGCGAGTCGACCAGGCGCATGCCCTTGCCACCGCCCCCGGCGGCGGCCTTCACGAGGAGCGGGAAGCCGACCGCCTCGGCTTCGCCGGGGTCCTCCGAGCCGGGAAGGATCGGCACGTCGGCCTGCTCGGCGAGGGCCTTGGCGGCGATCTTGTCGCCCATGCGCTCGATCGCTTCCGGCGACGGTCCCACCCAGACGATGCCCGCATCGACGATCGCGCGCGCGAAGGCCGCGTTCTCGGCCAGGAAGCCGTAGCCCGGATGCACGGCGGCGGCGCCCGTCGTGCGGGCGGCTTCGATCACGGCGGCTGCGTCGAGGTAGGACGTCTCGAGTCGAACGGCCTCGGCGGCCTCGCGCACGAAGGGCGCATCGGCATCGGCGTCGACGTAGATCGCGACGCAACGGATCCCCATGTCGCGGGCGCTCCGCATGATGCGGCGCGCGATCTCGCCTCGGTTCGCGACGAGCAGGGTATGGAAGCTCACAGGCGGAAGACTCCGTAGCCGCTCGCACCCTCGATCGGCCGATTGCGCACGACCGACAGACAGATGCCGAGCACCGTGCGCGTGTCGCGCGGGTCGATGATGCCGTCGTCGCTGATGGCGCCGCTCGCCTCGAGCGCGATCGACCCCTTCTCCTGGATCGCCTCGACGGCGGCCGCGATCTTGGCGTCGGCCTCCTCGTCGAAGGGCAGGCCCTTCCGCGCCGCCTGTCCGCGGCGCACGATCGACATGACACCGGCGATCTGCTTCCCGCCCATCACGGCGATCTTGGCGGTGGGCCAGATGAAGGTGAAGCGGTTGTCGAAGGCGCGGCCCGACATCGCGTAGGTGCCGGCCCCGTACGACGCGCCGATGATCACGGTGAGATGCGGCACCGTCGAATTGCTCACCGCATTGATCATCTGCGAGCCCTTCTTGATGATGCCGGCGCGCTCGGCGTCGCGGCCCACCACGAAGCCCGTCAGATTCTGGAGGAACAGGAGCGGCAGGTCGATCTGGTTGGCGAGCTGGATGAAGTGAGCCGCCTTCTCGGCGCTCTCGGGATCGAGGACTCCGTTGTTGCCCAGGATGCCGAGGGGATAGCCGTCGAGACTCGCGAACCCACACACGAGGTTGGGGCCGTAGCGACTCTTGAACTCCTCGAAGCGCGAGCCGTCGACGACCCGGCCGATCACCTCGCGGATGTCGAGGGGCCGGCGCAGATCGGGGCTCAGCAGCCCGAGGAGCTCTTCGGGGTCGAGGGCGGGCGGATCGGCCGCCAGGCTCGGGGCCGGGCCGGGCTTGCGCCAGTTGAGGTGCGAGAGGGTCTCGCGGCACAGGCGCAGGGCGTCGCGCTCGTCCTCGGCCAGGTACTCGCCCAGACCCGACGTCTCGGCGTGCATCTCGGCGCCGCCGAGCGTCTCGTCGTCGGCGTCCTCGCCGGTGGCCATCTTCACGAGGGGCGGGCCGGCCAGGAAGATCTTCGACTTCTCGCGGATCAACACGTTGTAGTCCGAGAGGCCCGGCTGGTAGGCACCGCCGGCCGTCGACGAGCCGAATACCACGCACACGCTCGGGATGCGGAGCTTCGAGAGCTCGATCATCTCGTAGAAGAAGCGGCCCGTCTCGGCGAAGTGCTGGATCTTGGCCGGCCGACGCCGCTTCTCGCCGTCCTTGCCCCGGTCGCCCGGCTCCATGCGCAGGTCGGCCCCGGCCGATTCGACGAAGCTCACGTAGGGAATGCGGTTGTCGCGCGCGATCTCGAGGGCTCGCATCCACTTCTTGCCCACGTAGGGGGTGAGGGCGCCCCCGAGGACGGTGGGATCGTTGGCGAAGATCACGCACTCGACACCCGCGATGACGCCGATGCCGAGGACCGCACCGCCGCCGATCGCGTAATCCGAGTTGAAGCCCGCGAGCGCGCTCAGCTCGAGGAAGGGGCTGTCGGGATCGAGCGCGAGCGCGATCCGCTCGCGCACCGGGAGCTTCCCGCGCTGGGCGAGGCGCTCGTGGGCCGCCGGTCCGCCCCCCGCCTCGGCCTCGACGAGCAGCTCGTCGATCTGGGCGAGTCGTTCGAGCATGGCCTGGCGGTTCTCGACGAAGGCCTCGGCGCGCGGGTCGAGGCGCGTGCGCACGGGCGGGGCCAGCAGCGCCGGCCGGGGCAGGGTCTGGATCGTGGCGTCGCTCATTCGGGCGGGGATTCCTTTCCGGTGTGCGATCCGGCAAGTGCTTGCGCGATCGGGCGCGCCGCACCGCGCGCATCCGCCGGCGTCCTCCGGAACGGCGGGACGGGCGGGGTACCGATCGATCGCCGATCCGGATCACAGACGGATCGCCGATCGATTGAGACCCGCGATCGCCTGCGGTAGCATGTGGTAATGGAAGCGGTAATTCAATACATATTGCGTTACCAGTGCATCGACCGGCCCGTCGGCGCCTCGCGGTCGGGAGCGGGCCTCCCGTCGGGCGCGCGCGCATGAACGCGGTCGAGCTCGACCTCTCGGGCGGGGTGCTCACCGCCACCCTCTGCGACGAGGCCAACCGGAACGCGCTCGGGGCGCGGCTCATCCAGGGCCTGCGCGATGCCGTGGCCCAGGCGAATTCCGATCCGGGCGTGCGCGTTCTCGTCGTCACGAACCGCGGCTCGACCTTCTGTGCGGGTGCGAACCTGAAGGAGCGCTCCGGAGCGGCTCCGACCGAGGGCTCCGGCATGGGCGCCTTCGAGCAGCTCCTCGCCGAGATCCAGGGGTCGGGGACGCCGGTCGTCGGCCGCATCGCCGGGCACGTGGTCGGAGGCGGCAACGGCCTCGCCGCGGCGCTCGACATCGCGATCGCCGCCGACGACGTGAAGTTCGGCTTCTCGGAGGTCCGGCTCGGGGTGGCTCCGGCGATCATCTCGGTGGTGTGCCTGCCGAAGATGCGGCCGGGCGAAGCGATGGAGGCCTTCCTGCGCGGCCATCGCTTCAGCGCCGCGCGCGCCGCCGAGCTCGGGCTGATCGCTCGGGCCGTGCCCGCCGCAGAGCTCGATGCGGCCGTCGCCGAGGTGCTGGCCGATCTCCGCAAGGGGGGCCCGCAGGCCCTCGCCGCGGCCAAGCGTCTCGTCTACGAGGTGCCGAAGCTGTCGCGCGACGAGGCCTTCGCCCATACCTCGCGCCTCTCGGCGGAGCTCTTCCGGGGCGAGGAGGCGGCGGCGGGCATGAAGGCCTTCCTGACCCGCAGCAGGCCTCCCTGGGCACCCGACGACGACGGGTCCTCGCGATGACGCCGCGGCCGGTCCGACCGCCCGATCCCCTGATCATGTTCCGCGTGTCCGGCGACGAGCGGATCGGTCGTGGATGCGTCGGAACCCGGGAGCGCACGGAGCGGCTGGCGCTCCGGTCGGGGGCCGTGGGTTCCCTCGAGCTCCCTCCAGCCCACGGACTTCCCGAGGAGACGCCATGAAGCTCGCGATGAACGGAACCGCTTTCGGCCCCAAGGTGCGGGTGAACCTCGAGCTGATCCAGCACGCCGAGACGCTCGGCTTCGACTCGGCCTGGACGGCCGAGGCCTACGGGAACGACGCCGTCACCACCGCCACCTGGATCGCCGCCCGCACCGAGAAGATCAGGGTGGGGACGGCGATCATGCAGATGCCCGCGCGGACGCCGGCGATGACGGCCATGACCGCCACCACGCTGAATCAGCTCTCGGGAGGCCGCTTCCTGCTCGGCCTCGGTCCGTCGGGGCCCCAGGTCGTGGAAGGCTGGCACGGGACCGCCTACGGCAAGCCCCTCACCCGGACCCGAGAGTACGTCGAGATCGTTCGACGGATCTGGGCCCGCGAGGCGCCGCTCGAGTTCCACGGGAGCTGCTACGACATCCCCTACACAGGCCCTGACGCGAGCGGGCTCGGCAAGCCGCTCAAGAGCATCCTTCACGGAGATCCCGGCATCCCGATCTACACGGCCTCGATCAGTCCGAACGGGCTCGCCTGCGCGGCCGAGGTGGCGGACGGCGTGATCCCGATGATGATGGACCCGGAGCGCTACGACGAGCTGCTGCGTCCCCATCTCGAGAAGGGCTTCGCCAAGGCGGGCGGAGGCAAGGGCCTGGCCGACTTCGACGTCATGGTCAGCAGCACGGTGATCGTGGCCGACGACGTCGAGAAGGCGATGGCTCCCGTGAAGGGCCAGCTCGCGCTCTACATCGGTGGCATGGGCGCCCGCGGCAAGAACTTCTACAACGACTACGCGCGACGCATGGGGTTCGAGGAAGCCGCCACCCGGATCCAGGACCTCTTCCTCGACGGCCGGAAGGCCGAGGCGGTCGCTGCCGTTCCCGACGAGCTCGTCGACGCGGTCCATCTGGTCGGTCCGGCCGCCAAGATCCGCGAGCGGCTCGGGGCCTGGCGCGAGGCCGGGAAGCGCGGCGAGGTGGGGACGCTCCTGGTCGCGGCCATGCAGCCCGAAGCCTTCGAGCTGGTGGCCGAGGAGCTGCTCTAGCGTCCCGTTCCGGGAGGTCGGCGTCCGTGTCGGGAGTCCGCTCGCATCGTTCGGAGCACCCCCAGGACGCGGCTCCGGGCCGCCGTCAGTTCCCGAGCTCGAGCTCGTCGGCCTGGTGCTCGACGGCGCCACGCAGGGCATCCTGGCGCGCGATCAGGTCGTCGAAGTTGCCGGCGAACCCCTGCCAGAGCAGGAAGCCGCCGGCCGCGACCAGACCGACGCCCACCACCGAGAGCGTTCGCCGTTGCCAGAGCGGCGACACCATGCTGCGGCTGTGCGACACCAGCCAGGCGAGCGCGGTGGCCGATCCGATGTTGGTCACGAACAGGACCACCACGTAGAGGATCGCGTCGTGCCAGCTCCGGTTGGCCGCCCGGATCATCAAGGGCCCCGCCACCACGAACCAGAAGAGCCAGGGTGCCGGCGACAGGATGGTGCTCATCACGACCTGGAAGAACGGTGCGCTCGGGGGAGCGTGGTCCGGGATCAGGTGCGGGTCGGGGCTCGAATGCCGCCGGTAGAAGCGCAACCCGATCGCGATCAGCACCACGCCGCCGAACACGCCCACGAAGGTGAAGGCGCTCGGATTCAGGCGGTCGAGCACGAGGGCGCAGATCAGGAGCGGGGGAAGGTCCGAGAAGAGGGGCACCATGGCGAGCCGCGCTCCCGCCTTGAATCCGCGTTCGAGCGCGCTGGCCGCCACCATGGTCGTGTACGGCCCCGGCGCCAGACCGGCGAAGATCCCGCAGACGACGGCGGTGAGCAGGGTGCCGAGCATGCGGCCGGGTTCCTTCCGCGCTCAGCGCGCGATTCGAGGTGCCAGCCGCGGTGCGATGTCGGCGCGGATCACCGTGACGGTCGGCGCCTGGGGGTATAGGGGAATCCGGTGGCCGAGCCAGTCCGAGCCGTTCTTGTCGAACCACATCGAGATCTCGGGCAGCCAGGGCCCGAGGAGGCTGCGCATGATCGGGCCGAGATCGGCGCCGAGCCGCACCTCGACCAGCTGTCGTTCTCCCCAGGGCTCGGTACTCGCGACCCGCGCCCGGGCGTCCACGACCCGCCCCCCGAAGCGGCAGGTGAAGAGCTGGAGGCTCGACTCGGCGGCGCCGCGCTGCAGCAGGTGTCGCACGGCCCCTCCGACGATCACGTTGGCGATGCGGTCCTGGGCGGGCAGCTGGATCGAGATCGGGGGCTCTTCGCGCGGCTCGCAGGCGCCCCGCCGTGCCTCGTGGTCGACTGTCAGGATGCCGACGAGGCCGCCGGCCGAATCGTAGGACCGAGACTCCTGTCGCATCGGCCGGATCTCGCCGTCCCCGAGAGGGGCGAAGAGAGCCGTCGCCTCGGTGCGCTCGCCCCCGTCGATTCCGCTGATGGCCCGAAAGCGGAGCTGTCCTCCCGGGAGCTCTTCCCAGCCGGCCTCGCCTCCGCCGAGCCGGGTCTGCGCGGTCTCGTCGTAGGTGGCGACATCGACGATCGAGAATTGATCGGGGGGCGAGAGCCGCAGGGACGACTCGCCCCGAGCCCCACCCGGGAGCGCGAGGAGAACGAAGAGGGCGAGCGCGAGGACCGCGGCGAGGCCTCCGAAGACTTCCATGCCCTCCGCACGTCCCATATCTCCCGCATCTCCCGCGACTCCTCCCACATCGCCCGTGACTCCCGGACGGCGCCTCGGCGACACACGGCCGCGCAACGACATCCGGCGCCGCAGCGACACCGACAACGCCCACGAGTGCCCCCGCCCGCGGGGGCGCGGCTCGAATCCGGCGCTTTCTCGAACGCGTCTCGCTTTCGTCACAGGCTCTCCATTTTTCGACTGGCCGGGCGTTTCGATATTCAGCACCGTGAGCGCCGTCATGTATCGGTGGTTCCTCGAGAGTGCGATCGAGCTCGTGCCGCTCTCGCTCCGAGCTCTGTTCGCGCCCTGGCGCAGGGGCGACCGCGCTGCGTTTCCCTCGGCTCTGGTGCCCATGGCGTTCCTTCCGGTTTTCTGGATCTGGTTCCTGATCCAGTGGGCCGGTCTGCTCCTCGACGAGATCCTCTTCCCAGACTACCGCGAGGTCGAGATCCGCGAGCCGGTGTTCGTGTTGGGGGTTCCACGCACGGGCACCACCGCGCTCCATCGGGTACTCGCCCGCGACGAGCAGTTCACGACCTTCCGCACCTGGGAGTGCTTCTTCGCCCCCTCGATCACGATCCGGAAGCTCGTGCGCGGCGTCGGCCGCGCCGTCGCCGCCGCCGGCCCGCCGCTGCAACGGTCGCTCCGCTGGCTCGAGGGCTGGCTCGAACGGCGGATGGGCCCGGTGCACGACACGCGCCTCGGCGACGCCGAGGAAGATTACCTCAGTCTGCTGCCGATCCTGCGCAGCTTCATCCTGATCGTGCCCTTTCCGTCGGGCGAACGGATCTGGCGCATGGGCCTGTTCGATCGCGACGTGCCCGAGCCCGAGCGGCGCCGGATCCTGGGCTTCTACCGGGGCTGTCTGCAGCGTCACCTCTACGTGCACGGTTCCGACCGCCGTCTGCTCTCGAAGAACGCGGCCTTCGCCTCCTGGGCGGGGTCGTTGCGGCGCGAGTTCCCCGATGCGCGAATCATCGCCTGCATGCGCGATCCGCGGGCCGCGCTGCCCTCGCAGCTGAGCTCGCTCCAGGTCGGGCTCGAGGTCTTCGGCTCGGACGTCCGCGAAGGGGACTGGCGCGATCGGATCATCGAGCGTCTCGAGTACGGCTACGTCCATCTGTGGGAAGAGATGCACCGTCTGCCCGAGGGCCACGGCAGCTTCGTCGCGATGGAGGAGCTCGGCGGTCGTACGTCCGATACGGTCCACCGCATCTACCGCGAGCTCTCGATCCCCCTGACCGACCCGTTCGAGGCGGCGCTCGAAGAGGCGAGCCAGCAGGCCCGCGGCTATCGCTCGTCGCACCGCTACTCGCTCGAGGAGTACGGTCTCTCGGAGTCCGATGTCCACCGGCGCTTCAAGTCGGTCTATCAACGCTACGAATCGCTCGGCCCCGGAGCCGGCGCGGCGACGTCGTGAAGCGACAGGAGGCGACCGGCCGATGAGGACTTCGACGGCGAGCAGCGCGGGAGGATTCCGCGCCGGATGGGATCCGGACGACGCCGAGCGCGGGGTTCGTGCGGTGGTGCTCTCGGACGCCTCGACCGAGCGCAACGGGGTCGGGTCGTACTACGCCGATCTCGTCAGCCAGCTCCGGGAGCGGGGTGCCGAGGTGGAGCTGATCGCACCCGACCCGAACGAGACGACGTGGCGGCCCTACGTGCCGATGCCCGGCGACGCGACCCAGCGCGTCTTCCTGCCTCCCATCCCGACCATCCGGCGCACCGTCCAGGAGATCTCGCCCCACGTGATCGTGGTGCCGACGCCGGGGCCCTACGGCTGGTTCGGCTGCGTGCTGGCCAAGCTGGTCGGGGCACGCCTCGCCGCGAGCTTCCACACGCACTACGAGAAGGTGTCCGAGGCGCAGAGCAATCCGATCGCCCGGCAGATCGGGGTCTTCGGCTTCTCGTGGGCGCACCACTTCATGTTCCAGGCCTGCGACGTCGTTCCGACCATCTCGGCCAGACTTGCCAAGGTCGCCGCCGAGATCGGGGCGCGGAACATCCAGCTCGTGGGGACGCCCATCGCCAAACGCTTCCTCGAGACACCGCTCAAGCCGATGTCCCCGAGCTTCCAGCGGGTGATGTTCGCGGGCCGGTTGTCGCCCGAGAAGAACGTCGAGCACGTCCTCCACGCGGCGATGGAGCTGCCCGAGATCGAGTTCGAGATCGTGGGCGATGGGCCGCTGCGGGGCGAGGTGGAGCGCTACAGCCGCGTCTTCCCGAACCTGCGCTATTCGGGCTGGGTGCCGCGCCGGCGGATGCCCGAGCGCATGGACGCCGCAGATCTGGTGGTGCTGCCGTCCCAGGAGGTATCGTTCGGGACGGTGGTGCTCGAGGCGATGGACCGACAGCGCCCGGTGCACGTGTCGCACGCCTGTGGAATCCGCGACTGGAAGGGCTTCCGCTCGGCTCTCTACGCGATCCGCAAGAACGAGACCCTCGCCCAGGCGATCCGCCGCGTGGCCCGCGGCCGTACCGAGGAGCGTTTCCGCAAGGCCCGCCGTGGCCGCGAGCTCGCCTGTCAGCTGAACGAGCAGAGCCTGAACGACTGGCTGGGCGTGCTGCAGCCCCGCCCTCATCCGGTGCCTGCGTGACTCCGCGCTGTCTCGTCTCCGTGCACGACGTGATGCCGGAGACGCTCGCCCCGGTGGCCGAGATCCTCACCCTCGTCGAGAAGGCCGGTCAGCGGGCCACACTCCTGGTGGTGCCGGGGCGCGACTGGAACGACGACTCGCTGCACGCGCTGCGCCGGCTGCACGCCCGCGGGCACCCGCTCGCCGGACACGGCTGGTCGCATCGCGCGGAGCGCATCGGCGGATTCGGCCACTGGCTCCACAGCCAGTGGCTCTCGCGCAACGCGGCCGAGCACCTGGCCCTCGAGCCCGATCAGGTGATCGAGCGGGTCGCGCGCTGTCACGCCTGGTTCCTCGATCACGGCTTCCCGGCGCCCGCGCTCTACGTCCCGCCGGCCTGGGCCCTGGGGCTCCCGCGGGCGCGTCTGGCCGAGCTGCCGTTCCGCTACGTCGAGACGCTCACGGGCTTCCACGACCGCGACGAGGCACGCTTCCAGGCGGTTCCGCTGGTGGGCTTCGAGGCCGACACGCGGCTGCGGGCCCTGCTGCTCGGAGTCCAGAACGCGGCCCAGCGTCTGCTGGCCCGCACCACGGGAACGCTCCGCGTGGCGATCCATCCCCGGGATCTCGAGCTGCGTCTCGGGGCGAGCCTGCGCCGCGCCCTCGCCCCGGGGCGTCTCGGTCCGGGTGCGTCGCGGGTGGACGCCGCCGTCCCCTAGTGTCCGGCCCCGGGGCCGTGTCCGTGTGGGGACGCGGCTCCGCTCCCTGCGACTCGGCTTCGCGACGACGGTCGTGCGCTCGCCCGCCGCCCGAGGCCGCGTCGTGCGCGGGCGGTCGTGCGAGCGGAGGGGCGAACCAGACGTCGGACTTCTGGAACGGGACATCAGACTCGCCGCATGCAGACCCGCGATGCACCGAGAGAGGCCTTCGAGATTTCGCGCATGTTGCGCACGACCCTCCTCGGACGCTGCCCGAGCTGCCAGCAGGGAACCGTATACGCCGGTTTCTTCGCCACGCGCGAGTCGTGCGGCCATTGCCGCGCCCACTACGAGCGCAACGCCGGCAACTGGACCGGGCCCGTCGTGATCGGGTACGCGGTGGGATGTGTGGCCGCGATCGTCACGGGTCTGGTGCTCGTCCTTCGCTTCGGCTTCGAGCCGTGGGTACAGACCGCGATCATCGCGGCGGCGGTGGCCGCCTCGGTGCTCGCGCTCCGGCCCGCCAAGGCCTGGTGGATCTGGCTGCTCTGGGCGAGCGGTCTGGTGTTCCCCGACGACCCGGTGGCCCCTCCG
>CAYYUT010000047.1:0-12405 GCA_964474935.1 uncultured Spirochaetales bacterium | reverse complement strand
AGGGCACCGCCGTCTGCGTCGTCGAGGAGGGGAGCTGCGCCTTCGCCCGCACGCGCAGCGTGAGCATGGCCGAGCGCTCGCGCTTCAGCATCCAGGACTCGTGGAGCAGGTGCCCGAAGGCATCCAGATCCTCGCCGCGCTCGAGGCTCTCGCAGGCCCGGTCCACCAGCTCGCGCAGCCCGCGGAGCTGGGTGTGACGACGCCCGAGATCCTCGACCAGCGAGGCCGCGACCTCCGAGCCGAGCCGGCTGGCCCCGACGAAACAGATCTGCAGACGCGAGGCCAGCTCGCGTCGGCGCTCGCGGCCGATCCGGACCGGCTCGACCACGATCTGGCCGTCCGGCTCGAACCGGATCCGGTTGAAGCCCCCGTGCGCCACGGCGACCTGGTCCTGCGACCCGACGTTCTCGGCGAGCACCTCCTGCTCGAACTCGATCGCCATCCGGGCGAGCCGCGACGCGTCGGGGCGCTCGCCCCGGAGCGCGCAGAGCGCATGGAGCAGCCCCACCGAGAAGGCCGAGCTCGAGCCGATGCCTGCGCGCGCCGGAAGATCTCCCTGATGGTGGATCTCGACTCCGCGGTCGTCCCCGAAGCCCAGCCAGCGCATGCCCTCGCGTACCGCGGGATGCAGGATCTCGGTCCGGCTCGACACCGACTCGAGATGCGACCACACGACACGGTGTCGCAGCTGGTCGAATGCCGGCAGCCATCGCACCGTCAGGTACAGATGGCGCGCGATCGACGTCGAGAGCACCGCCCCGCCCTCGTGGCGGTACCACTGCGGGTAGTCGGTGCCACCTCCGAAGAACGAGACGCGGTAGGGCGTGCGGGTCACGATCATCCCATCGCCGCCCTTCGTTCGGCCACCCGAGCCCGTTGGTAGTCGAGCAGATCGCCGAGCGTCTGCTCGAGGGGTATCTCGGGCTTCCACCCCGTGGCCTCGCGGAACTTGCGGGTGTCGGGAATCTGGAGGGTCACGTCCGAGGGCCGCAGCAGCGTCGGATCCACTCGATGCTCGATGCGACAGCGGGCCATCGCGGCCAGCCGCTCGAGGAGCTCGCCCATCGTGAGGGTCACCTCGCCACCGATGTTGTACGCCTCTCCGGGAGTCCCCTTCTCGAGCAGGAGCCAGTAGGCGCGTACGGCGTCCCGCACGTCGGCGATCGTTCGCACGCTCTCGAGGTTTCCGACCCGTACCGGGTTGGCGCCGACGCCGGCCTCGATCTGGGCGATCTGGAGCGCGAAGGCGCTCTCGGCGAAGACGTCGCCTCGGCGCGGTCCGGTGTGGGTGAACATCCGTGTCCGCAGGGTCCGCATCCCGTACGAGAGGTGGTACTGCCAAGCCACCATGTCCTCACCGACCTTGGACACGGCGTAGGGGCTCGCCGGGCGGAACGGATTCGACTCGCGGATGGGAAGCTCGTGCTCGGCCACCTGCCCGTACACCTCGGAGCTGCTGCAGATGTGGACCAGGGGGTCGAGTCCGCAGATCCGGATCGCCTCGAGCAGGTGGTTGGTCCCGACGACGTTCGTACGGAGGGTGGCGGCCGGCGCCGTGAAGCTGGTCGTCACGTACGACTGGGCCGCGAGATGGAACACCCTGTCCGGCCGCACCTCGCGCATCACCGCGACGAGCGAAGCGAGATCGCCGAGGTCGCCGAGATGGATTCGGGTGCGATCGCCGAGGTGCCGGATGTGGTCTCGCGGGCTCCGCCAACGCGCCAGGCCGTGCACCTCCACGTCGGGGTGCTCGGCCAGTACGAACTCGGCGAGATGACTGCCCACCATACCGGTGATGCCCGTGACGAGGATCCTCACGATGCGCTCCCAGGCGTCGGAACCGGGTGTGTCGGATCCGCGGTGGCCGGACTCGACGTCGTCGTTCCCGGAGCGAGGACCGCAGCAGCCGACGAGAGCGACCGGATCGGGACCGCGCGATCCCGCCACCGCACGTGGCGGCACCTCCCGGCCACCGCCGCGCTCAGAACGGCCCCTTGAAGCGCTTGTAGACGTCGGCCATGGACGTTTCGTCGGGAAGCTCCACCCCGTGATCCGCGCACCCGCGCACCATTCTAGCGATCGCGTCGCAGAGCACACCCAGATTCGGGTTGTTGCGGTCCTCGAGCGCCTTCGCCGGGGGACACGGCGCCGGCTGCATCCCGACGCTGACCGCCGGCGCCTCGAGCCAGCGAGGCTCACGCTCGACGATCCAGCGACAGACTTCGGCGCACACCCCGTAGGCGGGCCAGCTGGTGTCGGCCACGACCAGCCGTCCCGTGCGCGCGACGCTCTCGCACACCAGATCGACGTCGGGATGCGAGACGCAGTGCAGATCCAGCACCTCGCAGTCGATTCCCGCCGACTCGAGATGCGCTGCCGCCCGCAGGCTCTCGAGCACCATGATCGACGTCGCGACCACCGTGACGTCGCGCCCGGCCCGCACGATGCGCGTGGTGGGGGGCGCCGCAGAGGCCCGGGGAGACGCAACCCCGTCCGCGAAACGGAGGTCGTAGAGTAGACGATGCTCGAGCGCGAGCACCGGCCCGCGGTGCTCCGCGACCGCGTACTCGTACTCGGCCCTCACTGCGACCGGGTCGGCCGGCATCACCACCCGGAGCCCGGGAAAGTGCGCGAATGTCGCCTGGAGGCTCTGTGAGTGTTGCGCGCCCTGTCCCCAGCTTCGCCCGACGACTCCGCGCACCAGCATCGGGACCTCGAAGCGCCCCCCGAACATGTACCGGTACTTCGAGGCCAGATTGACGAGCTGGTTCGTCGCGAGCAGGACGAAGTCGTTGCGGATGTGGGTCTGGATCGGGTAGAGGCCACCGAGGGCGGCGCCGATCGCGACCCCCATCATGCCCTCTTCGGCGAGCGGCACGTCGAAGACCCGATCGGTCCCGAACTCGTCGGCCAGACCGAGGGTGGTTCCGAAGGTCCCCTTGTGGTCGTCGACCCCCTGCCCGAAGAGGATCGTCTCGCGGTGCTCGGTCAGGGCGCGGCGCATGCTCTCGGCGATCGCGCCGCGATAGGTCTCGGGGGCCATGGATGCCTGGCGCGGCTCGGGCGTCGGCAGCATCAGATCACGTCCGTGAGCAGGTCGGAAGGACCTGGCGCCGGACTCTGCTCGGCGAAGGCGACGGCGGCGTCGATCTCGGAGCGGATCTCGGGATCGAATCGTTCGACCAGATCGGGCCGCTGGGCCATCGGATCGCCCGCCTCCCACGTCGCGCGCTCCTCCCGGAGGCGGTAGCCGGCGTCGAAGTCCTCGCCCGGGCCCACGTGCTCCCGATATCGACAGGTCTCGACCTCGATGAAGTGGGGGCCACCCTGCCCGCGCACCGAGGCCACCAGCTCGCGGGAGAGCCCCGCGAGGCCCACCACGTCGTTCCCGTTCTCCCAGCGCGTCACCGGGATGCCGTAGCTGCTCGCCTGCTCAGCGATGCGAAAGGCCTGGCGCGCCTCGAGCCGCGAGTGGCAGGCCAGGCGATTGTTCTCGCACACCAGCAGCACGGGGACCCGCCGGAGCGCCGCGAAGTTCAGCGCCTCGTGGTAGACGCCCTCCTCGGTCGCCCCGTCGCCGAACACGGCCGTCACGACCTGGTCGCGCCCCCGGAGCCGAGCCGCCAGCGCCGCGCCGACGGCGTGGGGAATCGTGCTGGCCACCACGGCCGAGGATCCCATGAAGCCCGAGTCCGGTGCGGCAAGGTGCATCGACCCCGCCTTGCCACCAGCGACCCCGGTGGCCCTGCCGAAGAGCTCCGCGAACATCGCGGGCATGCCGCCGCCCTTGGCGAGGTACCAGCTGTGCCCCCGGTAGTTGGCGAAGAGGGGCTCGTCGGAACGCAGGGCATCGCAGACCCCGACGGCCACCCCCTCCTGTCCGATGGACAGATGCACTGGACTCTGCACCCGATCGCTCGGGTAGAGCTCGATCACCCGCTCCTCGACCCGGCGGATCCGGAGCATCTGCCGGAAGAGCCCCTCGAAGCGGGCATCGACATCGTCGCGTCGCTCGCCCTGTCCGGCCGAAGCGCCGGTGGGGGCGGTGGAGCCCGTACCGGTCGACATCACGCCCCTCCGAGGGTGGCGATCAGGCTCCCCGCCTGCGCGAGGCTCGCCGGGGTCCCGATGTCGAGCAGCGGCTCGTCGCCCCCGACGCCCCACAGTCCCGCCCCGACGAGCGACGGGAAGAGATCCCGCTCGAGGGAGCTGGCGCCCTCGGCGGGAAGCGTCGCCACGGTCGCGCGAGACAGCTCGTACACTCCGGCACTGACGGGACCCGCGGCGGCCCCCGGCCTCTTCTCGGCGAATCGCAGCACCCGCCCGGACGCATCGATCTCGACGCTCCCGGCCTGCGATCGATCGCCGGCGTGGGCCAGCCAGAGCGTGGCCCGGGCACCCGCGCGACGGTGCACGGCGTGGAGCCGCGCGAGATCGAAGCGACAGATCGAATCGCCGTTCAGGGCGACGAAGGGGTCCTGCTCGACGGCTCCGAGCGCGAGACGCAGGGCGCCACCCGTGCCGAGCGGAGCGGTCTCGTGCAGCGTCGTGACATCCAGGTTAGACGCCCGGCGCCGGCGCAGGAAGCGCTCGACCTGGTGCCCGAGATGGCCGGTCGACACCACGACGCGTCTCACGCCCTGGCGTTCCAGTGCATCGAGCAGCCAATCGAGGAAGGGACGTCCCGCCACCTCGGCGAGCACCTTGGGACGATCGGAGACGGCGGGACGCAGCCGCGTCCCGAGCCCGCCGGCCAGGATCACCGCTTCGCTGGGTGACACACCGGTCGTCACCGGCAGCTCCGGCAGCCCGAATCCGACTTCATGGTGGGGGATCAGGGTAATCGACCGTTCGTGGTCGCTGCAAACCGGCGCGCGCGTCCCCAGTGCACACGCATCCCTGTGGGCCAGCGGCTGGTGGTGACACCCGCCTGGCGAGCGGGCCCGCCCCGCGCCCGGAAGGCGATGGTTCCGTGGCCGAGCGGAGCGATTCCGACCCGCCGCGAGCCCGATACGCTGCGGCGGCGGTACCTTGCGGCGGCCGCAAGCGTCCGTAGAATGCGGGCCCCTCCCTGAGCCGGGGTCCGCATGAAGAACCCGCGAACCGTGACGGCCGGGCTCGCGCTCGTTGCCGCCACCTGCTCGATCGTGTTGCTGGGTCAGGCCAACGACCAACGACGCGTCCGTTGGCTGCGATTCCCCCTGGCTCCCGACTCCTTCTCGCAAGCGACTCCCGGCGCCACCCTCCATCACGCGACCCTTCCGGATGAGGAGATGGCCCGCATGGCCCCGGGCACGCGATGGATCCTGTTCGAGGACGGAGCCAGCCTACCGCGTGTCGACGCGGCCCTCGCTGCACGAGAGGCGCCCCGGAGAGCGGCCTTCGCCGTGGAGGGATCGACGCTCTGGCTGTCGACGGGCGACGGCACCGACCCGCGGACCAACGGGCGCGAGTACCGGCTCGACTTCCTCGGGGTCAAGCGGCCGCGCAAGGCTGCAGTGCTCGCCGCCGCGGCGCAGTCGAGCGGTCTCGTCGCCGTCCTCATGGCCGTCGCGCTCCTGCGGTCTCGCGGGACCGATCGGCGTCGGATGACGGACCGACTCCGTCGTGGCATCGGAACTGCGAAGCGCCTCGGAGCCTCCTGCGCGGAGCCGCTTCGCCGGATCGACCCGATCGTGCTCTGGTGCGCCGCACCACCCATCCTGATGGCGTGTCTCGGATCCCAGAATCTCTTCTTCGATCGCCCAGGCCTGCTCGACTCGCCTCTCTACTTCTCCTATTTCCTCCACTATCACCAGCACGCGGACGTGCTCGAGAACTACTACAAGGTCTCGCGCCTGCCCTTCATCCTTCCGGCCTGGGGCATCCATCGATGCTTCGATCCGATCGTCGCGAGCTACGCCTTCAACGTCCTACAGATGGTGGTGGCGAACGTAGCGGTCTACCTGGTCGTGAAGGCCACCTTTCGAGATCGGCTGGCGGCCGTCGTCTCGGCCCTTCTGGTCGGCACCTACCCCTTCCTTCATGGCGTCGGCGGCTGGAACTACCACATGACCGTCACGGTCGCGTACTGGGCCCTCGCCAGCTGGTGCTTGGAGCGCTCGCTCCGGTCCTCTCGCGCCCGGACCTGGCTCGTCGCGGCAGGCGCAGCCATCGCGTGCGCCGTACAGACCCACCTGTTCATGCTGGCGCTGGGAGCGCTGCAAGTGCTCCACTGGGCCGCCCAGGCCGCAGCCCGTCGCTCCCCCCAGCAATGGTGGGGAGTCGTCTGGATCTCGGCCGGTGGGGTCGCCGCCCTCGTGCTCCTCGATCTGACCCACATGGCGACCGGCGGAACGCCCCTCGCCTTCATGCAGCAGGTGGAGTACGTGATGTGGCTCTCCGCGAACGGGAACCCCTGGTGGCGACCCTTCGCCGAATGGGGCCCGTCGGCCCGCTACATGGCCTTTCCGGTCGCGATGCTCGTGCTGTCGCTCCTCGTCCTGCTCTGGTCGACGAGCCGGAACTGGCGCCCTGCCAATCGCTTGCGGATCGCCGGCTTCCCGGCGCAGTGGACCCTGCTGATGGTCCTGTGCGGCTTTCTCCAGTCCGTCCGGCAACAGACCATCTTCCAGCCCCACTATCACATCGGCGCCTTTGTCGGATTGATGTTCCTGAGCCTGGCGCCGTTCGTGCATCTGCTCGGACTCCGTCGGGCACGACGACATCCGCACTGGACATCGCTCGCCGTACTGACCCTGATGATCGGGCCCCGACTGCTCCTGCCCGACCCCGTACGCGCGGCTGCCCTGGACGTCCTCGACGACGCCTTCCCGCCCCTCCGCTCCGAGGGCCCGCTGCTGCCCCTCGTCCTCGCACTGCTGGCCTTCGCGGTCCTGGCGACGGCGCGCCGCGCGAGGGGCGCCTTCCTGGTCGGGATCCTGCTGCTCAGCTCGTCGATGACTGCCCAGGAGTCGATGCGGGACATCCAGTATGCTTCACCGCGCGCCTACCACCGGGACATGTGGCGCGCCCTGCTCGCAGGCCACGAATGGTTCTACGAGATCGATCCCACCCTGATGGAGCTGAGATTCTGGTTCGATCGCCGGGAGATGCTGCCGTCGGTGCATGGACCGATTCCGATCGGGCGGGCGTTCGACAGCCTCGCGAGCCTGCGTGGCTGGCTCAGGACCCTGGTGGACGACGCCGAGGGACGCCCCATCGAGGAGCTGACACCGGACGACTTCGAATGGGTCACCCGGTTGGGGCTCCTCTCGAGCGCCGAGGCGGCTGCGAACAGAGAACGAGAGATGCTGTTCCACCTGGGACGGATCGGGAGAGAGGGTCGGGTGATCGCCCGGCGGGTGTTCGAGCATCGCGCCATTCGCTATCACGTCACGATGGTCGAGGTGGCCCTGTCGCGAACGCGTCCCGAAGCGCTGGGCCCGACGGCCTCTGTTCCCGTCGGACCCGACGGGAAGCGGCTTGTCGACTGACCGCGATCAGAAGACGTCCGATGGAGAACGGGTTCCCCGGATCGTCGACTCGCGAATCGTCTTCGAGACGCCGTACTTCTCGGTCGTGGCCAGGCAGCTGCCCGCCGAAATCGATCCAGACCCGTACTATGTGCTGGACCTACCGGACTACGTCACGGTGCTGGCGATCACGGACGAGCGCGAGCTGGTCATGATCCGGCAGTATCGACCGGCGGCCGGGCGTCGATGTCTCGAATTCGCCTCGGGACACGTCGACGAGGGCGAAGGCCCCGAGCAGGCAGCGCGACGCGAGCTCCTCGAGGAAACGGGCTACGTCGCGGGTGAACTGGTACCGCTCGGCTCGCTCCGGACGGACATCGGGAGGATGAGCAACCGGGTGTGGAGCTTCTGCGCGATCGGGGCGAGACCGGCCGAGAGCGCTCCGGAACCCGAGCCGGGTATCGAGCGGATCCTGTGCGGCAGCGACGCGTTTCGCGAGTTCGTGCGCACCGGTCAATTCGACCATTCGCACTATTTCGCGACGATCCTGCTGGCACAGGCCAGGGGCGTGTTCCCAGGCGAGTTCGTCCTGGAGGTTCCCACCGAGCCGTCGCGCTAGCGCGCCACGCGAGCGTCCCGCCCCGAGTCCCGGCGCGCGGTTCCGGCACCCTTCCGCATCAGAGGGGTCGCGAAGGCATAGAGCAGCCACCGCAGATAGCCGGGGACCCAGCGGAGCAGCCGGAAGCGACTGCTCCCCCTCTTCCTCTCGAACCAGCGTGCGGGGATCTGTCCGATCCTCCAACCCATCCGATAGGCCTTGACGAGGTACTCGAGGCTGTAGGTGAAGCCCTCGCTCGACTCGATCTCGATCTCGCGGATGGCGCGCCGCGAGAACAGGCGGAAGCCGTTCGTTGCGTCGCGGACCGGGAGGCGCGCCACATGGTGCAGCAGGAAGGCCGCGGCGTACACGAGTGTCGCCTTGAGCCACGGACACCCTTCCATGCAGCCGCCCGGAACGAACCGATCCGCACACACCACGTCGCAGCCATCCTCGACGCAGAGACGAACCATCTCATCGATGATTCCGGCGTTGTAGTCGTCGTCCGCGGGCATCACGACGACCGCGCTGGCGTCGCTGTACCGGAGCCCCGTCATGACCGCACCATGCGGCCCTGTACCCTCGTTGCGACGGCACACGATCTCCATCGTGTCGGATCCCGGATAGGACTGGACGGCGGCGAGCGTGCTGTCGTCCTCGTGGTCGTAGCCGATGATGACACGGAAGGGATCGGACACCTCCGCCTGCAGGGCGTCGAGCATCGGATAGATGCCCTTCCCCTCGTTCCAAACGGGCACGACGACATCGAGCGTACGCACCATACGGGTCAGTCCACGATCCGAGGAGACGGCAGCGGGACGATGAACCGGCCTCCGTACCCGCGAGCACGCAGCTTGGGAATCAGTTCGTCCGCGATGTGCCACGACAGGAGCAACGCATACTCGGGCTGCTCCTCGAAGAGATGTGCCTCGTCGAGCACCGGGATGAGGCTTCCAGGCATGTACTTGCCGATCTTGTGGCTGCCCGGGATCTCGAGGACGGCTCCGATCGTCCTCTCGTCGATGCCGACGTATCGCAGCAACGTCGTGGCCCTCGAGGGGGCGCTGATCCCCACGATCCTCTCTCCGCGCGCGACGATGTCCGCCAACAGGCTGTTCAGTGCGTGCTTCGACGCGACGACACGGCGCGCGAACTCCGAGAGCCCCGCAGCGTCGTCGATGCCCGCTCGCTGCTCCGACTCGACGAGCGCTGACACGCTGTCGAGCGGGGACCGCGTGCCCTGGCGTGCCACGTAGACGCGCACGCTCCCCCCGTGGGTCGGGATCTGCCTCGCGTGGAGCATTTCGAGCCCGTGCGCGCCGAAGAGATGTGAGAGGCTCGCGAGGCTGTAGTACCGGAGATGCTCGTGGTAGACGGTGTCGTACTGCACTGTTTCGACGAGACTCAGGAGGTAGTGAGATTCGGTGACGATGACCCCATCGTCGTCGAGGAGCTCGAGCATCGCGGCGATGATCTCGTGGATATCGTCCATGTGGGCGAACACGTTCGTGGCGGTGATGAGCCTGGCCGGCCCGTGCTCGTCCCGAACTCTCTTGGCGATCTCGTGGCTCATGAAGGCCGTCGTCGTGGCGATCCCCCGCTCCCGAGCGAGCCGTCCCATGTCGGTGGGCTCGATCCCGTGCACACGATGTCCGGCGTCGTGCCAATTCGACAAGAGCGTCCCGTCGTTGCTCCCGATGTCCACGACCAGGGCGCCCCGGCGGAGCGGGAAGAGCTCGCTCGACTCCCGATGGAGGTCGGCGAAATTGTCGCGGAGAATCCTGGTCGTCCCACTCGTGTAGGGGTACTCCGGCGGAAACAGGACGTGCTTGTCGACGATCAACCCGAGCTGGACGAGCGTGCAGGCGGGGCACCGGAGGAGCTCGGTCGCGAAGAATGGCTCCTGCGACGGTCGCGTCCCGATCGGACGCATGTGGTTCACGGGCGGGAGATAGCCGAGGAAGAGCACCTGCTCCAGATCGCGACTCGCGCAGACCTGGCACGCATTGACGACCGTACTCTCTACGGCCGGGGACATCTGGGCCTGTCGGTCGATCGTTCTACCCCACGCCCGGAGCGGTTCTGCTCGAACTGGCCGTCTTGCACCCGCGGACCATGGTCGGCGAAGCTAGCCGCCGTCCTCGTCACTCACAACACGAGAGTCCTGGGATCGCCGCCCGAGCGCTCGGCGTTGCCGTGATGGAAATACCACTCGACCGTTCGGGCCAGGCCCTCGTCGATCGTGACGCGGGGCTCGAACCCCAGCGACCGCATCTTCGAGATGTCCGGGCACCGGCGGATCGTCCCTCCGATCGCTTCGGGGCCGGCAACCGGCGTCAGCCTGCGGCCGACGCACCGACCGAGTCGCTCGACGAGCGCGCGAACCGAGATCTCGTCGCTCGTACCGATGTGATAGATGGCCAGATGCGAGCCGGCACGCCACACACGCATGAAGCCATCGACGAAGTCGTCGATGTAGACGAAGGCCCGGGTCTCGTCACCCGTGCCCTGGATCGGAAACTCGATCACATGGTCGCGATCCGGATGTCGATCCATCAAGGCGCGGACGCGCAGGATGAACTCGGGAATGACGTGTTCACTTCCCATGTCCGGCCCGTACACATTGTGCGGGCGGAACACGACGACCCGGTCGAAGCCGGTCCGGCCCCAGTTGATCGCCATCAACTCGCTGATCAGCTTGCCACCGGCGTACGAGTAGCGGGGGTTGTGTGGGTCGGGGATCGAGAGGCCGACATCCTCGCCCGTCGGTACCGTCGCGGGCGTCTGGTAGACCTCGCTGCTGCTCGCGAGCACCAGATCCCCGACTCCCTCGGCACGACAGGCGTCCAGCACGTTCAGCATCCCCCGCACGCCGACGTCCAGGACGAGCTCGGGCGCCTCGTAGAAGAGACGGGTCCCGTTGACGAATGCGAGATGGACGACGGAATCGACTCCACGCGCCGCCTTCCGAACCGAGTCGCCGTCCCGGATGTCGGCCTCGACGAACTCGACGTCGTCCTTCACGTCGGCGACCCGGCGCGCACGACCCCGCGAACCATCGTCCAGCACGCGCACCCTGACACCCTCTCGCACCAGACGTCGGACGATCGCACTCCCGATGAAGCCCGTGCCTCCAGTCACGAGGACCCTGCCACCCGTGTCCACGGCTCAGTCCAGCGTCCGTATTCGCAGCCGCTCGGCGTCGGCGCGGCGCGCGGCGTCCAGCAGCTCCTGGACCCTGAGTGCTTCTACCAGCGAGGGGCTCGTGGCCTCACCGTCCAGGATCCAATCGCCGAGCCGTCGCACCAGCGCGGAGACCGGCGGCACGCGGGGGTCCGCCCCCTCGGGGTCGGCATCGCCCGGGGTCGGGATGCTCAGGTCCTGTGAGCCTCGCCCCCCACGTGCGATTCGGAAGCCGCGCACGTAGTTCGCACTCGCGTTGTGCAGGACCAGCGAGCCGTCGTCACCGTGGAAGGCGATACGATGCCCGTTCCCGTCAGGGGCGTTGGTGATCACCGTCACCGCGCACGTGACACCGGACTGGAGCTCGAGGTGCAGCTGGACGCACGTCTCGCCAGGACGCCGATCGTGTGGCGCCGCGGAGCACCTCGCATCGAGCCACGCGATGGGCTCGACGAACCACTCGAGGTAGTGGAGCACGTGAGACACGAACTGGAGGAGCGCACCACCGCCGAGGCGGGGAGCGGTCTTCCAGGACTCGCTCGCATGACGGTTGGCCCAGGTCTCGGCCTCCCAGGAGACGTGCACGGCCCGTAGACGGCCCACGGCACCTGCAGCCAACAGCGCCTTCGTCTCCTGCCAGGCCGGGATCTCGGGGAACTCGAAGTCCACCACCGCGACCGTGCGACGATCGTGGGCGAGGTCGCTGAGCGCGCGCGCTTCCGACAGGGCGGGAGCGAGCGGCTTCTCGCAGAAGACCGCCTTGCCACGTTTGAGGGCTTCGAGGAGGATCGTGGTCTGGACGACAGGGGGAACTGCCAGCGACACGACGTCGATCGCGGGATCCTCCACGACGTCTCGCCAGCTCCCGGTCCACTCGTCGACCTCGAGTTCCCGCGCGACCTTCGCCGCCTTCAGGCCCGAGGACGCGCACACGGTCCGTACCGAGAACCGCCCGTCGGCCCGGAACGCCGGAACGTGGACCGCACGCCCGAAACCGACCCCGACGACCCCCACCGCGAGCGGGCGCGTCGCGTCTCGCATCTCAGACCGGGACCCGGCCCGCCAGGGGACTGTCGGCGGTCCGCGGGCCCAGGGACCCCCAGGCGTAGATCACCGGCGTACCCCCCATATCGAGGTGTCGGTAAAGGGTGTGAGGGGTACACAGCCCGG
>CAYYUT010000046.1:0-12424 GCA_964474935.1 uncultured Spirochaetales bacterium | reverse complement strand
GCACACGCTGCTCCACTGGGCGACCGACGACCAGAAGGAGCGCTACCTGAAGCCGCTCTGCGAGGGACGGGCGCGCTCCTGCTTCGCGATGACCGAGCCCGAGGTCGCCGGATCGGATCCCACGCTGATCCAGACGCGCGCCGTCGAGCGCGACGACCATTGGGAGATCGAGGGTCACAAGTGGTTCATCTCGGGCGCGCGCGGCGCCCAGTTCGCCATCCTGATCGCCCGCACCGAAGACGACCCCGATCGACCCCAGGCCGCCAACTCGGCCTTCCTGGTCGACATCCCTTCCGAAGGCTGGGAGGTGGTGCGCGACGTCGAGACCATGAGCGGAAGCCACAACCACTGCGAGATCCGGATCCAGTGCCTGCGCGTGTCCAAGGACAACATGCTCGGCGGGCGCGGACAGGGCCATCTGCTCGGTCAGGCGCGGCTCGGACCGGCGCGGCTGGCCCACTGCATGCGCTGGCTCGGTCAGGCGCAGCAGGCTCTCGACATGATGATCGAGCGTGCCATGAAGCGCTATGCGCACGGCTCCTATCTGGCCGAGAAGCAGGGCATCCAGTGGATGATCGCCGACAGCACCATGGAGCTCTATCAGGCGAAGCTCATGGTGCTCCACGCGGCCTACAAGATCGACCGCAAAGAGGACTTCAAGAGCGAGGTCTCGATGGCCAAGCACTTCGTCGCGAACATGCTGAACCGGGTGATCGACCGAGCCATCCAGGTGCACGGGGCGCTCGGCTACTCGACCGACACGCCGCTCGCCGAGATGGCGAAGCAGGCCCGCTGGGCCCGCTTCGCCGACGGCGCCGACGAGGTGCACCAGTGGCGGATCGCGCAGCGCGCGATCGAGGCCTTCTCGAAGACCGGAAGCGTGTCGGCGGCGGCGGGCGATCTGCCCCTCTGATCGGGGCGCTCCGGCGCCCGGCCGGGTGACCGGGGTCGGCCGACACCCCTCGCGATCGGCGGACGGGCTGCTCCGCCATCCTGCACCGTGCCGACCTGTGGCCGCCCCGCTGGAGCCGCGACCGGTGGCTAACGCGCGTCGAAGTTCGTGACGTCGCCGGTGAGGGGCACGTGGCCCGTGATGCTCTGGACGAGCGGCCGCGCCGCGGCGCCCTCTCCGTTCGCGCCGAAGCCCGCGAGGTACCACCCGTGGGTGGGAGTCGAGCGGAAGAGATCGGTGCCGGTGCCGGTGAGCTCGTGGGTCGTGGCCACCGAGACGGCACGGGGCTCGAGCGTCACGTGCCCGGCGGCGCTCCCGAGGGCCGCGGCCGCGAAGCGGGGATCGATCTCCTCGAGCGCCACCACCGTGAAGCAGTCGTAGTCGAAGCTCGCGTCGCGCTCGGTCTCGTCGTCGTCGTAGAAGAGCACGCGCAGCGCGGCCGGCACGGGGGAGACGTCGGCCGTTCCGTCCAGGCTGAACAGGATCAGCTCTCCGGTGGTCTCGGGGCCGGGCGCGAAGAAGTTCGTGGCCAACCCAGCCGGGAAGCCCGCGTACTCGAGTCCGTCGAAGCGGTACTGCCGGTCGCCGTCCTGGGTGAGCGGATCGAGACCCTGGAATCCGATCGCCGGGACCGACCAGGCGTGGCCCGCCGACAGGTCGAGCACGGTGGCATCCCCGAAGACGGCGTTCTTCGACACCGTCGCGCCGGCCTGCTCGATCGCCACGAAGAAGATGCCAGAGCGAGCGGCCACGGTCTCGCTCCGTGCGACCCCGAGCTCGCCCGGAGCGCTGTTCGAATCGGCACCTGTGGCGCTGCACTCGAAGTCGATGCGGGTCCCGTCGCCGTCGGCGACCAGCACGAAGTGGGTGGTCTCGCGCGCCGTCACCTGGCAGTCGAACGAGGAGGTCGCCCAGCCCGCTCCCGGGTCGCCGTCGATCACGTTCACGTGGAGGGTGAGCGCTTCGGACAGGCCGTTGGTCACGACCAGCTCGGTCTCGAGCCCTTCGCCCGTGAAGAAGGGGAGCGCCAGGAGCGAGGCGAGCTCCGAGAGATCGAGGGTGCCGGCCGCACCGCCTCCACCGGCCGCGGCCACGCTCGCCTCGCCCGAGAAGGTGAGCTCGTCGAGCGAGGCGGGGTCGTCGTCGCGCTGCGTGATGGCGAAGCTCCCGATCGAATCGCCGTCCTCGGAGAGCTGGATCGCGATCGAAGCGATCTCTCCCGCGGCGACCGCGAGATCGAAGCCGAGCGCCATCGCGACGTCTTCGGGGGCCCCGAGGGCATTCAGGTCGTCGAGCAGTCCGAGGTCGAGGTTGTCGCGGATGTCGCCGAAGAAGATTCCGGGCTCGTCGATCTCGAAGCTCTGGCCGGGTGCGAGCACGCCGCTGGTCGAGGCGAGCTCGTTGAAGAAGGTGTTGATGGGCTCGTCGATGTCGGCATCGACGTACGAGAAGAACGAGAGACTCGCGATGTCCGAACCGGTGTTGTTCGCGAGCTGGTAGGTGAGGGTGATGTCGGTGGCGTCGGGGCTGAGGATCGAGCTGAACGAGAAGTCGAGCCCGGCCGGAAGGGGATCGGTCGAGAGCTGGGCCGATGTCCCGAAGGCCCCCCCGTTCAGGTCCTGGCCGGCGATGTTCACGTAGGCGTCGAGCTCGAAGACGTCGCCGCCGCCCCCGAAGGTGAAGGTCTGACCGCTCGCGGGATTGCTCCCGCCCGAGCCGCCGGGTCCGAACGCTCCGACCGTGATCGCCCCGGCCGGATGCGCGCCGAGCACGAACGCGAGCGGAGCCACCAGACCGGCGAACAGGCCGACCCAGGCGGCTGCGCGGGGAGGGCGTGCCCGGCCCGGGTTCGGTCCGATCGGGCTCGGGGTCGATCGCTGCGACATCGTCCTGTCCCCGTCCTCTCCTGGCTCCGCGCCGGCGACCCACACACCCCATTGACCGGCCGGTGGGCCCCGAGGGCTCCCGAAATCGGGTGCTTAGGCCCACGCCTTCCTACCACGTCCCGCTCGCGTCCGTCAATCGCTCCGGTCGATTCGTGCTCGGCTCTTCACGATCACGTTCTCGGCGTAGGCGCGGAGCGCGGCGATCTTCTGGTCCACGGATTGGGTGTCGGGCTCGTACATGTTCCGGAAGCCGACGATCACGTGGGTGACGCCGAGATCCTCGAGGCGGCGCACGCCGTCCGGCGTGTAGGCGTCGAGCGAGATCACCCACCGCTCGAAGGGCTCGCGCTCGCGGCCGGCCTCGCGCCGGAGCTCGTCGAGGCGGGCGAGCATCCGCTCGAGCTCTTCGGCGTCGCCTCCGGCGTGCATCCAGCCGTCGCCGAGTCGGGCCGCGCGGCGGAGCGCCGGTTCGGCGTGGCCCCCCACCAGGATGGGAATCGGCTCGTTCGGGACGGGGCAGAGCTTCACGGATTCGAGCGGGTAGTGGGTGCCCTCGAACTCGAAGTAGCCGCCGCGTGACAGACCCCGCACGATCTCGATCATCTCGTCGGTGCGGCTTCCGCGGTTCTCCCATTCGGTGCCGGTGACCCGGAAGTCCTCGGGCCAGGGTGAGAGCCCGACCCCGAGCGAGAAGCGATCGCCCGTGAGCACCGCCACCGAGGTCGCCTGCTTGGCGACGAGCAGGGGCTGTCGCACGGGGAGCTTCACGACGAAGCTCGCGAAGCGCAGGCGCCGGGTCACCGCGCCGAGCGCCGGGATCAGGGCGAAGGGCTCGACGAAGGGCTTGTCCTCGAGGAACTCGCGCCGCCCGTCCGGGGTGTAGGGGTAGGTCGAGTCCGAGACCTCCGGGTAGCAGAGACTGTCGGGCACCACGAAGGCGTCCCAGCCCGCGTCCTCTGCGGCGACCGCGAGGGGACCATAGTGCGCGGGGTCGCACATCGATTCGGCGTAAGCGAACCTCATGCCCGGAGTATGCGTCAGCCCGGCGTCCCGGGGCACGATCGGATCAGGTCGGATCGGATCACGACGGATCGGATCACGACGGATCGGATCACGACGGATCGGATCACGTCGGATCGGATCAGGTCGGATCGGATCAGGTCGGATCGGATCAGGTCGGATGGGATCGGACCGGCGGGTTCGCCCGGCCGGGAGGAAGGAGAAGGATGTTTCGCGCACTCGCATGGATCGCGGGGGGCGTGCTGCTGCTCGTGGTGGCGGCGGTGGTGGCGCTCCGCACCCCGGCCGTCCAGGACGCGCTCATGGAACGGGCGATCCAGCGGGCCGTGGCCAGCCAGCCCGGGACGCTCTTCGACGAGGGGGCGCTCCGGGTGCTCGTCTGCGGGAGCAGCTCGCCCCTGCCGCACCCCACCCGGGCGCGGCCGTGCCTGGCGGTGTTCGCGGGAGACCGCTTCTTCGTGGTCGACGTGGGCACGGGCTCCTGGAACAACCTGGCCCTCTGGCGCATCCCGGGCGATCGGATCGGGGCGGTGCTCCTCACCCACTTCCACTCGGACCACATCGGCGAGCTCGGCGAGTACGATCTCCAGACCTGGGCGGCGGGACGGCCCGACCCGCTCCGTGTGTTCGGGCCGCGTGGAGTCGATCGGGTCGTGGCGGGCTTCGAGGAGGCCTATGCGCTCGACGCGGGATACCGCACGGCGCACCACGGCGCGGAGTTGATGAACCCGGAGGTCGGTCGCATGCAGGCGGTGCCGGTCGAGGTCGGACCCCGGGGCACGCCTCCCGTCCAGTTCTTCGACGAGGACGGCCTGCGCATCACCGCCTTCGCGGTCGACCATCGTCCGGTCGAGCCCTCGATCGGCTACCGGTTCGAGTACGGGGGTCGTTCGGTGGTCGTGACGGGCGACACGGCGCGCTCCGAGGCGGTGATCGACGCGGCCCGCGGCGCCGACGTCCTCGTCCACGAGGCCCAGTCGAACGCCATCGTCGATCGGCTGCGCCGGGCGGCCGCGGCGGCCGATCGTCCCGGACTGGCCAAGATCCTCGGTGACATCCCCGACTACCACACCACGCCGGTCGAGGCGGCCGAGGTCGCGAACGCAGCCGGAGTGGGGCTGCTCGTCCTGACCCATCTCACGCCGCCCCCGCCGAACCGGTTCGCCGAGCGGATCTTCTTACGGGGTGTGGCCGAGGTGCGGCCGCGCGACTGGCTGCTCGCCGACGACGGGGTCCTGGTCGAGCTTCCCGAGGGCACGAGCGAGGTCGACGTCCGCCGACTCGAATCGTCGCTGTAGTCGCGGCGGCAGCCACGGGACGGTAGGCGGGCGCCGCCGCACGCCACCGCCCGCCCGCGGTCGAGCCGCCTAACCGATCCAGGTCTCGATGCGCTCGATGCACCAGTAGACAGCGAGTGCGCCGATGGCATGGCTCGCAACCGATCGGAGCCAGGGCGGGGGTGTCGCGGCGAGCGCCGTGCAGGCCGCACCGGCCAATCCCAGCGAGCCGATCGCCGCGAGCTGGCCGATCTCGATCCCCAGATTGAACGAGAGGAGGGCGAGCGGAACGTCGCCCGGCGGAAGCCCGATCTCGCGGAGCGCGCCGGCGAACCCGAGCCCGTGGAGCAGTCCGAAGCCGCCGGCCATGAGCCACGGGCGGCGGAACCCGGAGAAGGCCCCCGGGCCGCGGGCCATCTCGAGCGCCAGCCAGAGCAGGCTCGCCGCGATCCCCAGCTCGATCGGAGCGCTCGGTAGACGGATCCATCCGAGCACCGCCAGGGCGAGGGTGATGCTGTGCCCCGCAGTGAAGGCCGTGACGGTTCCGGCGAGGCGCCGCCACCCACGGACCAGGAACACGAGTCCCGCCAGGAAGCAGAGATGGTCGAAGCCGGTGGCGAGATGCCGGATGCCGAGATGCGCGTAGCCGAGGGCGATGGCAGCGGGCGCATCGCGTTCCGGGACGACGAAGCTGGGTGCGTCGCCATGGAGCACGCGAGCCACGCGGCGTCCGTCGGCGAGCTCCAACCGCACGAGCGCGTTCGTTCCGGTCTCGGCGAGCCCCGAGACGCCGATGGTGCGACCCACGAGCCCCGTGCGGCACGCGACGCGGAACCGGCGCTCCTGGAAGCTCGGCGTGATCTCGTGGTCCGATGCTCCGACCGCGTGGCACGCATCGGGGAGTTGCGGGGCGCGCTCGGCCTCCCGGGCGACTCGCAACGGGGTGCGCCAGCGGACCGCCGCCGTCGCGCCGGGAGCGGGCGAAGCGTTCGAGCCGGCCACGTGGGGGTCGAGGGCCGGGGTCGTCGCCGCGATCTCCCGGATCTCGAGCAGGGCGGGCGCGAGCGGGTGGGCACTGGCCTCGGGGCCCACGGCCCCGAAGAGGAAGAGAGCGACGACCAACCGGCTGGGCCGACGCGTCACGTCGTCCCGCCGACGGCTACTCGAGACCGGTGAAGGTCAGGAAGAAGGCGATCGGATCGATCGGGTCGCCGTTCTCGGTGAGCCAGAACGCCTCGCGGTTGTCTGCCGAGGCGGATCGCGGAGGGTTCTGGGCGAGACATCTCTCCTCGACCTTCGCGAGGAAGTCCGACCAGTCCTCGGCGCTCCCGTCGATCTCGGCCTCGATCATCTTGGCTCGCATGGGGCGAAGCTAGCAGCCCTGACGCCTGCCGCACCGTGCGTCGGAGATGGCGCGAGGGCTTCTCGCGACTGTGTCCGGGGCGGTAGAATCGGCTGACATGGGCCCAGCACCTCCGCGAACCGAGCCGCAAACTCCTCGCTCTGCGCGCTGCGCGCGACAGCCGCGAACCCTCACCCATGCCGAGGCGCGTGCCGTGTACGACCGGATCGGCGCGCGTCAGGACTCACAGGCCTTCTACGAAGACCCCGCCACCGAGCTGCTGCGCACCGAAGCCGAATTCGAGTTCGCCCGTTCGGTGCTCGAGTTCGGCTGTGGCACCGGCCGGTTCGCCGAGACCCTGCTGGCCCACCACCTGCCCGACGACGCCTGCTACCTGGCCCTCGACCAGAGCCCGGTGATGGTCGATCTGGCGCAGCGTCGGCTGGCGCGCTTCACCGACCGGGCCGACGTCCAGCGGACGCAGGGTCATATTGCCTTCGACGTTCCGGACGCCAGCATCGATCGGGTGGTGTCGAACTATGTGCTCGATCTGCTCTCGGACGCGGATGTCGTCCGGTTCCTGGCCGAGGCGCGACGGGTGCTCCGGCCCGGAGGGCTCCTGTGCGTCACTGGGCTGGCCCCGGGGACCACCGGGCCGTCGCGGGCCTTCACCTGGCTCTGGTCGACGGTCCACCGCCTGGCGCCGAGCGTGGTCGGAGGCTGCCGCCCGATCGAGGTCGGCGACTATCTCGAGCCTGCGACCTGGACGCTCCGCTGCGACCGGGTGGTGGTCGCCCGCGGACTGGTTCCCTCGGGTGTACTGGTCGCGGCGCCGAAGGCCCGCGACGCGTAGGCGATCCCCGCGAGGCCCAGTCCGGCGAGGAGCATGGAGGTCGGGGCCGAGCCGAGACTCTCACGAGCCAGCAAGGCCCCGAAACCGCACAGCAAGATTGATCCCACGTCGAGCCACCACAACAGCCACATCCGCAACCCCTCCACGGGTCCGAATCTGCCGTAGCCATGTGACAGACCGACGGCGGAGCGTCGAAACGTTCGCGGGTGGTGACACGCTCGCGTGAAGGTCCCGCGAGGACCTGCCCCAAGGGTGTCGCTCCGTGCCCGGTCGGGCCTCCGCGCGCGCCCCTCGGATGCGTTCGGACGCGTTCGGGCTGCGCAGGTGGTGGGATCGCGCGCGGGGCCTCGGGCGCGCCTACTGCTCGGCGCCGGCCCACACGCGGGGCCGGCGATCGGCCCAGGGTCGGGCGGCCTCGATCTGGGTGGCGAGCGAGAGCAGCAGATCCTCGGCCCCGAAACGCCCGGCGAACTGGACACCGACGGGGAGGGTCTCGTCGGCCGTCCAGTGGAGAGGCAGCGAGATCGCTGGCTGGCCGGTGATGTTCCAGGGCATCGTGAACTCGGTGTAGGCCCCGGAGGCCTGGAAGGCCTTGAAGGGATTGGCCGGGTCGGGCACGAGGGTTCCGATCGGCGCGGGAGGCCTCGGGAGCGTCGGTGTCACGAGCACATCGAGACGCTCGTCCTCCCACCAGCGGGCGATCTCGCGGGTGACTCCGTGCAGGGCCTCCACCGCCGCCAGGTAGCGGTGGGCCGGGATCTCGCGACCCATCATGGTGACGCCCCAGTTGTCGGAGTCGAGGTCGCCCGGCACGAGCTCGCGCCCGAGCACCTCTTCCCAGCGCGCGACGTCCCGCGCCTGGTTCGCGGCGATCACCTCGACCACGCGGGCCTCGTCGCCGATCTCGAGCGGTTCGTAGTGCTCGACCTCGTGTCCCAGCTCTTCGAGGAGCCGTGCAGCCTGCTCGGCCGCCGCCACGCATTCGGGATGGATCTCGATGCGGGGCGAGCCGGTGATCAGGCCCGCGCGCAGTCGTCCCGGTGGAGCCTCGGCGGCCTCGCGATAGGGGCGGCTCGGCGGCGCGGCGTGATAGGGGTCGCCGGGGGCTGCGCCGTGCACCGCGTCGAGCAGGGCCGCAGCGTCGCGCACGCTGCGGGTGACGGCGAACTCGACCACGAGCCCGGCCCACGACTCGCCGATCGCCGGTCCGAGGCTGGTGCGCCCGCGGGTGGTCTTGAGTCCGACCAGTCCGCACGCGCTGGCGGGGATCCGGATGGATCCGCCGCCGTCGCTGGCATGGGCGAAGGGCACGAGCCCTGCGGCCACGGCGGCGCCCGCCCCGCCGCTCGAGCCCCCACTCGAGAAGCCGGGATTCCAGGGATTGCGGGTCGGGCCATGCGCCTCGGGCTCGGTGGTGGTCCAGGCGCCGAGCTCGGGAACGTTCGTGCGACCCACGTCGACGAGCCCGGCGGCGCGGAACCGCTCGACCAGGGTCGAGGTCCGCGTGGCCTTCCAGCCGGCGCGCTTCAAGAAGCTCGCCCCGAGGTGGTAGGGATCGCCCTGCGATTCGCCTCCGCCGAGATCCTTCAACAGGAAGGGCACCCCCGAGAACGGGCCGCCCGGAAGCGCGCTCGAGGCGAGGTCGCGGGCCCGGTCGTAGAGCTTGTGGATGACCGCATTGAGCTCGGGGTCGTGGCGCTCGATCCGCTCGATGGCCGCCTCGACCAGCTCGCCCGGCGCGATCTCGCCCCGCCGCACGAGTTCGGCCTGCTCGGTGGCGTCCATCGCGGCGGTCTGCCGCGCCAGGTCTCGGTCGGCCATTCCTGTCGTCTCCTCTCCTCGGGTCGGTCCGAGGTCTGGTCGGCCCTCGCACCGATCCCCTCGACCCGGGTCTCCCAGGTCGCCCTCTCGAGGGTGGGGCACGTCGCGCGACCCGGCCCGTCCCGACTGGACTGGGATCGAAGCCGCTGGGTCCGGCGGCACGGTCCGGCTTCGCTCCCGTCTCGCTCATCGAGGCGTGACGCAGTTGTCACGCAAGTGAGGAGCAAAGCGGGCGTAAACACCCCCGACACGAGGTCGATCGCCACGCTGGCGACTCGCGTCGGGCCCATTGTAACCCCATTCAGCCCCAGCGAGGGACAGGCCTCGCGCCGGAGGAACCCATGCTGCGCCCCGCCCGCGGACTGTCCACGCTCGCCGCCGTCACCGCGATCGCCTTCGCGGCCTCGGCCTTCCAGGTCGAGATCGATGGCACCGCTCCCGCCGCGAGTGATCGCTCGAACGCGCTCGCGGTCGACAGCGCTGGCGACGTCCTGGCCGCCGGGACGCTCCAGAACGCGACCAACGATTTCGTCGTCGTGAAGACCGACGGCACGACGGGTGCCGAGCTCTGGCGCAACGAGATCGACGGCACCCTGCCCGGAGCGTTCGACACGGCCAACGACGTCGAGGTCGATCAGATCGACGACGTCGTGGCGGTCGGCCGCTTCGGCGACGCCCTCTCGGGCGGAGTCAGCTTCTTTGCGGTGAAGTTCGACGGGACGACCGGGACCGAGACCTTCCGGACGAGCATCGTCGGGACCGATCCTTCGAACGTCTCGACGGCGAACGCGGTCGCGATCGCCCCCTTCCTGTCGACGATCTACGCCGGCGGAGTGCTCGCGAACGCGGGGACGGGGCAGGACGCGACGGTGATCGCGCTCGATCCGTTCGGTGGCCTCGAGCTCTGGCGCGCCTCGTTCGATGGCACCACCTTCGGTTCGGCCGACGCGATCAATAGCGTCACCGTCGATCCCTTCTCGAACGTGGCGGCCGGCGGAATCCTCGACGACTTCCCGACGGGTCCCGACGCCTTCCTCGTGGGCCTCGACGCCGTGACGGGGGGCGAGCTCTGGCGCGCGTCCTTCGACGGCACCGCCTCGTCGGCCGACGCGATCCTCTCGGTGGCGAGCACGCCGGGCGGCGAGACCATCGGCGCGGGTCAGCTCCGGAACTTCACGACGGGCAACGATTTCTTCGTGGTGGCGGTGGACGCCGCGGGCTTCGAGCGCTGGCGCACCGAGATCGACGGGGGCGCGAACGGGGTCGACTTCGCCGTCGACGTGGCCACGAATCCGTTCGGTCAGGTCGCCGCCGCCGGCTTCGTGACCACGGCGACGGAGGGTCAGAACGGCCTGGTGGTGCTCCTCGACTCGACCGGAGTCGAGCTCTGGCGCACCGAGATCGCGGGTCTCGCGCCCGCCGGCAACGACGCGCTCCAGACCGTGTCGTTCGACGGCGTCGGCGACGTGCTCGTCGCAGGGACCGTCGACAACGGCGGGGCCAGCGGACCGGACTTCGTGGCCATCAAGCTCGACGGCGCCAGCGGTGCCGAGCTCTGGCGCCGCAACGTCGACGGCACTTCGATGGGCATCGATGGCGGGGCGACGGGTCTGGTGGTCGACCTGGCCGACGACCCGATCGTCGGAGGCAGTCTCCTGAACGGTGACCAGGACTTCACGATCATCAAGCTCGACGGTACGAGCGGCAGCCTGTTCGTCCCCGCCGGCCCCGTGTGCGGCGACGGCACCCTCGATGCGGGCGAGCAGTGCGACGACGGCAACCTGGTGGACGGCGACGGCTGCAGCTCGACCTGCGCCATCGAGCCCGCCGCCGCGGCCTGCGATGCCGACGGCGACGGCGCCTTCGACCTGGACGATCTCTTCACCTTCGTGGCGAACCGCTTCCTGCCGGCCACCCCGCCGCTCGACGTGTTCGACCAGGATGGGAGCGGATTCCTCGACCGCGGGGATCTCCAGCTCTGCATCGCCGGCTGCGTCGACGACGACTGCACCCGCTTCACGAATGCGGTGCTGAGCTTCGTGATCCGGCGCTAGGCCGGACGCGGAACGGGCGGGGCCGCACCGGTCCGTGAGCGGCCTGCCGGGCTGCGCCCGGCGCCGGGCGGTCAGCGCAGCAGGCGGGCGAAGGTGACGAGCATCTCGCGCTCGTCCTCGGTGATCTCGTCGTCGGCGGCGATGATCGACTCGGCGCTCTTGAGGAAGAGCGAGCGGTGCTCGGCCGGCACGAGGTTGGGATCGACCGAGTCGGGGCTCGGCGGTGAGTCGAGCCAGCCGAGGGCCTCGCGTCTCTCGCTCGGGTTGAGATCGAGCCGCGACACCAGGCGTCGGACGAACTCGCGCTCCTGGGGCCTCACCACCTGATCGGCCCAGGCGAAGGAGCATACGAAGCGGAGCAGGAGCATCCGGTCGTCGATCGAGAGCCGTTCCAGGGTACTCATCGGGGACTCGTCGTGGATCTCGTCATCGGGCGGGGCTCCTCCTGGGGCACGCGGATCGCCGCGGCGCGCCGAAGGTAGGCGATGCGCCCGCCCGGGGCTGGGCCTCACGCGCGCTGCCGGTGGAGCCGCGGATCGACGACGCTCGCCATGGCCACCCGGTCGAGACCACCGTCCAGAAATGCATCGACCTGCCGCGCAGCGGCCTCGGGATCTCCGACGACCTGGCGGTAGTGGAGCGGCAGCGTCGCGAAGCCCGGCTGCCCGGCCAGCCATTCCCGGGCCCGAGAGAGCTCGGCCGAGAAGAGCCGCTCGAAGGTGTCGCGGTCGAGCTCGGGGGTCGAGGGAGGGATGCCGCCGCTCCGCGGCCCGGTGCTCCGCGCGAGCATCCGCTGCTGAGAGGCGAAGACCTCGCCGAGATGCCGGTGCATGAAGATCACCCGATAACGCCGATCCCGCGGCAGGTCGGGGAGCAGGCGATAGACGAGCTTCACCGCTCGGCCTTCGGCTCCGCCGAGCCAGCTCGGGTCGTCGCGGGTTCGCTTGACGGGCTCGAACTCGTAGTAGCCGTGCGGGTTGTCTTCGTCGGGCGGACGGGATGTGTCGGTCAGGAGCGGGATCCCGCCGGCCCCGAGCATCCGCATCATCATCGAGGTGCCCGTGCGCGGAAGTCCCGCCACCACGATCACGTAGCGTCGCGCCGGCATGCGGTGCTGGTGCGGTCCGGGACATCGGCGCCCTCGAATCTATCGCAGGGAGTCCCGCGGGCCCCGGCCTTCCCGCCGTCTCGGGCTCTGCTACCCGTTCCCCATGAGGGT
>CAYYUT010000045.1:0-12551 GCA_964474935.1 uncultured Spirochaetales bacterium | reverse complement strand
ACGTCTGGCAGGCCACTCTCGGGCCCGATGCCGTCTGTTTCACGACCCACCCCGTTCCTCGCGGAGGTGGCACACCCGACTACTGTTCCGGAAGCGGTACGCTCCCGCGGGCCGTACAGAGCCGCAACGTCTGCCTGGTGCACTACCGGCTCGAGGAGCGTCCATCGCTCTACGTGCCGCTCGTCCACGGCTTCACCCACGCCTGGCTGCCCCGCGACCGCTTCGACGAGGTGCGCGAGACGGGCGGTTGGTTCTTCGCGCGCAGCGGTGAGGGCTACCTGGCGCTCCGCTCGGAGCATCCGGTGCGCTGGCAGGACGCGCCCGGCGAGGATCAGGGACGCGAGCTGATCGCCGACGGCAGCGAGAATCACTGGATCTGCGAGCTCGGCCGCGGGGCCACCGAAGGCCCCTTCGAACGCTTCGTGGAAGCCGTCGCGACCAGTCCGGTCCGGTTCGGGGCGGAGGGCGCCCGCTACCACTCTCCGACGCGGGGCGAGCTGGTGCTGCGGCCGGACGGCGTGCTGCTCCGCAACGGCACCCCCGAGCCGACCCGACGCTTCCCGCGCTACCGAACACCCTTCGCCGAGGCGCCCTTCCCGATGGACGAGATCGAGATCCGGGCGGGCGGAGAACGTCTGCGGCTCGGCTGGCGCGAGGGCGAACGCCGCGCCAGCGCCTTCGTCGATCTCAGCCGTTGACCGCGTCCGGCCGTTTGCCGGAGCTCCGCGCGACCGAGACCGCGGCGGATTCGGCAGCGGCCTCGGCGCCCGTCCCGAACGGGGCCACCGGCTCCGGCCGGTAGATCTCGGCAGCGCCAGCCCGGCGCAGCGCGCGAACGAGGGGCTCGGTCTCCTCGTCGGTCCAGAGCGCCACGATGGTGCCCCCGTGACCGGCTCCGGCGAGCTTGGCGCCCGGAGCTCCCGCGGTGCGCGCCGCGTCGATCAGTCGGTCGTTCACCTCGCCCGAGCCGCCGAGCGCGCGCTGGATCGCGTGGTTCTCGTTCATCAGCTCGCCGAGACGTCCCCAGCTCCGGCTGGTCAGCGCGTCGCGGCCCTCGCGGCCGAGTTCGGCAACGCGTTCGTAGGCCCGCACGACGGCGGGCTCGCCGCGCGCCCAGCGATCACGGATGGGGGCATGCACGGCTCCGGAATCGTGGCGCACACCGGTGAATGCGAGCACGAACGGGAGCTGCCCCTCGACCTCGGGAAGGCTCTCGACGCGTGCCAGACGTGGAGCGTCGGGGTCGCCGTCGAGCGCCTTCCCCGCGAAGTCGATGAAGCGCAGACCCCCGAATGCCGCCATGTAGTGGTCGACCCAGCCGCAGGTCACTCCCAGCTCGTAGCGCTCGATGGCCCGCGAGCGCTCCGCGAGCTCGTAGGGCGACGGCACCGCACCCTGGGCCCGCGACACGGCCGCGAGGATCGCCATCAGGAGCGCGGTCGCGCCGGCCATTCCGCTCTGCATCGGGATCTCGCTCGAGAACGAGATGCGTGCGACCGGGAGACTGTCGAGCGAACGCAACACCGAGCGTGCGAGATCGAAGACGTCACCGGCCGGCGCGAGATCGACGGCCCGCGCGATCCTCCGCTCGTCGGCGCCCGACACGAGGCGCGTGACGTCTGCGGACTCGACGCGGCAATGCGCAAAGAGCGGAACCGAGCAGGCGAGCGTCACCCCTCCGTAGAGGTCCGACGGGTTCCCGACCAGGTTCGAGCGCGCCGGAACCGCCGCGGACGCTCCGTCGGTCCGGACCGGCTCGTGCGGGGCGTCGTCAGCGCTCATGAACCAGATCCAATGCACGCCAGCCGCGGTCGCCCACGGGCACCTCGAGACGGAACGTTCCGTCCCCCGCCGGCCCACGCTCCACCGGCAGATCCGACCGGACATGGCCCTCGGCCCAGCCGCAGAGCTCGACGCGTTCACCCGGCGCGCCCAGTACGTCGAGGGCGATGCCCTCCGCCGTCGTCCGCAGTCCGCGCACCCGGCCCTCCCCGATGCTGGCGTACAGGTTCGGATCGCCGACCAAGGTGATGGCGCCCTCGAGGATCGGACACAGGATGCGCAGATCCCAGTCCCGGGGCTCGAGTACGAGATCGATCGTCGCGCCCGGCTCCAGCCGCGCGAACCGTCGGGCGCGCCAGTCCCAGGCGAGCACGGGGCCACCGGGCGCGTGCCGGCCCAGCTCGTCGAGCCCGATCTCCGCGTGGAGGGGCTCGCTCGTCTGGCTCGCGTGGAAGCTCGCCAGGTAGATCCAGGTACCGGCGGGATGCTCGCTCCGGGTCTCGCCCACCAGCGGCACCGCTTCCTGGAACGGACTCGCCCGATAGCAGCGATCGAGCGCGGCGATCGGGAGGTCGGGTTTCACGATCCAGCCATCGGGGCGGCAGGTCCGGAGGATGCGGGTGCGATCGCTCCGCCCGAGCCGATCCCCGATTCCCACCGGCCCGGCCGACAGGGTCGCGAGCAGGGCCTCGGCGTCCGCCTGGGGATCGCCGTCGAGCCCTTCGCCCTGGCTCGACGACAGGAACACGTCCTTGAAGGGATGCAGACCCAACGCTCGCGCCAGTCCGTTGCCGAGCAGGAACCAGGTCCAGAGCGCGCCGCTCCCGACGATGTAGCGGTAGTCGCCGCTGGTACGGATCGAGCTGACCCGTTCGAGCATCACGCTCGCGAAGAAGTCGGCGGGCGATGCCATGCACCACTGGAGCGTGAGTCCGTGCTCGGCGGCGATCCGGTCGACCGTCTGCTGCCACGCGCGCACACGACCGGGCTCCTCGCGCAGTCCCTTCACTCCGAGGAACATCTCGACGAGCCAGTCCTGCTCGAAGGTCACCGCGCCCCAGTCGGCGGCCTGACCGAGCAGACGAGCGAAGAAGCGCGGATCGACCGGATGGGCGCGATCGCCATCGCGCCAGGCCGGAACGCCGCCCGGGCCGAAGTAGTCCGACTGCGACGAGAAGTGGCGGCTGTGGAGGATCAGCGGCGGCGAGCCGAGGCGCGCGCGCAGATCGGCGATGCCATCGGGCAGGATGTCGTCGCGTGCCTCCCAGCGGAGCATTCCGGTGGGTGGAACATCCTTGGCGTCGGCATTGAACGAGCGGAGCTTCTCCTGGGGGTAGAACCAGGAGTCGAGCTGGAAGGCCTCGAAGGGAATCCCGTCGGCGCGCAGACGATCGGCCACGGCGACGAGGTTCTCGGCGACCTCGACCCCCTCCTCGCTCCGGTACCAGTAGGCCGCGCCGTTGTCGGTCCAGTACGAGAGCTTCGCCACGCCGGGGTCGGCCCGGCGCGACGGACGCCGCGTCGCGTGACGCCGGAGCAGGATCGCGGCCCATTCGTCGAGGAGCGCGCGCGGACCGTCGCCCGCGAACACGCCGAGCTCGCTCGCGAAGCCTTCCGGCACCCGTTCGAGGTCGCCGTGCCAGCCGCACCGAACGCCCCGGGTGCGGTCGTCCGCCGTCCGGGGTACCGCGATCACCTGCTCGTGGAATGCGTCGAGCGGCGCGAGCATCAGGCTCGCGCCGTCCGGCGCGAGCAGGAACAGGGGCTCCACGATCGCCGGGCGGAAGGGCAGCATGAAGAACCCCGTGAGGTCGGGAGGCGAGAAGGTCGGGAGGGCGAACTCGGTGTACTGGTGCCCGAAGGCCCGCGACGCCTCGGGGAGCCCTCCCGGCTCGCGCTCGTCGGGGCGCAGCCAGGGCCACACCCGGCCCGGCTCGTCGAAGCTCCCGGTGGCGAGTCCGTCGAGCGATCTGCGAGCCTCGAGTCGGAATACGAGGAGACGACGCTCGCGGTAGGCCCGAACGCTCGCGGCGAGGTCGGAATCCGGAGAGGTCAGCGCGAGGCCGCCGAAGCTTCCGAGGTCGTCCTCTCCCGAGAACGGTAGGGGCACGTCGGACGCGGGCGCGACCCCCGCGCCGAGCCGGATGGGGCCGAGCCAGTCGCCGGTGCCGAACCCGAGCCGCCAGCCGCCGCACGACCGGTCGCCCCGCAGCACGAGACCATCGGCCGCGGCCAGGGACGGATACGAGCCGCCGCGCTCCATGCCCCCGGCTCCCGGACCCTCGCTGTCCTGCATCGCACTCTCCCGTCGCCCCGACCAGGGGCGCCGCATTGTACGCCGATTCACGCGATCCGACCGGTCGACTAAGCTCGCCGCGTCGCACTGCGAGGACACGACGACATGCCGCCCTCTTCGCCCCGTCTCCGCCGCTGGCAAGGCATCACGGTCGGCCTGCTCGTTGTCGGCTACTCGGGCTACTACCTCTGCCGCTCGAACCTCGCCGTCACCCTGCCCCTGCTCGTCGACGAGCTCGCTGCCTCGGGGATGGACGCCGACACCGCCACGCGACGACTCGGCGACGTCGCCTCGCTCGGCGTCCTGGTGTACGCGGCCGGCAAGTTTGCGAACGGACTGCTCGGTGATGTCTTCGGCGGACGACGGAACTTCCTGACCGGCATGCTCGGCTCCGTGCTCTTCACGCTGCTCTTCGCCGCGGGTGCCGGAGTGCCGTTCTTCACCCTGGCCTGGATCGGCAACCGCTTCGTGCAGTCGATGGGATGGATCGGGATGGTCAAGATCACCTCGCGGTGGTTCTCGTTCGCGGCCTACGGAAGCGTGATGGGGGTGATCAGCCTGTCCTACCTGTTCGGCGACGCCGCCGCGCGCGGGCTCATGGGCCTGCTGATCCGGAACGGCGCGGGATGGAGGCAGGTCTTCGTGGCGGCGGCGGTGGCCTTGACCCTCCTCTGGGTGCTGTGTGTGTTCGCGCTCCGGCAGAGCCCAGAGGCAGTCGGCGAGCCCGAACCCGAAGCCAGTCGGCACAACCTCTTCGGCGAGGATGGGAACCAGACGACGCCGGGCCCGTTGCCCGAGCTCCTGCTCCCCTTCGTTCGCAGCCGTCCGTTCTGGACCGTCTGCGTCCTCTCGCTCGGCTTCACCTTCATGCGCGAGAGCTTCAACACCTGGACCCCCACCTACTTCCACGACGCGGTCGAGCTGCCCCCGGACCGGGCCGCGAGCTGGAGTGCCGTGTTCCCGCTCTTCGGCGGGCTCTCGGTGCTCGCCGCAGGATTCGTGAGCGATTGGATCGGCGCCCGTGGCCGGGCGGCGATCCTGGCGCTCGGCTCCCTCGCCACGGCGGGCGCGCTGGGCAGCCTGGCCGCGATCGATCCCACCGCGTCGCGCGCGCTGCCCGTGGTGCTCGTCGCCGTCACCGGCTTCCTGATGATCGGCCCCTACTCGTATCTCGCGGGCGCGATCGCGCTCGACCTCGGAGGCAAACGCGGGAGCGGAACCGCCTGCGGGGTGATCGACGGAGTCGGATACCTGGGCGGCGCGATGGCCGGCAGCCTGACGGCACGTCTGTTCGTCGATCGCGGCTGGGAGACGGCCTACTTCGTGCTTGCGGCGGTGGCCGTGGCATCGGCGCTGGCTGGATGTCTGCTCTGGCTCGACGAGCGCGACACGGGCCGCTCTCTCGCCGCGGGGCCCGGCAAGGCCTAGTGCCCGTGGCCAGCGGGCCCCGGAAGCATCCGGGCGCAGACGGGTTCCCGGAACCGGACTCCACGTCTCTCCACACCTCGTCGCATCGCGCGACCGACCCGGAGGCGCCATGAACGGACTGAAACGCCATGCCGGCCCGCTCGAAGCCATCGCCACGCTCTTTGCGCACGAGGGACGGCTGGCCTATGGCGAGGACGTGACACAGCTCGAGCACGCGCTTCAGACGGCCGCGCTCGCCGAGGCGGAGCGCTGCGACGATTCGCTGGTGGTCGCGGCGCTGCTCCATGACATCGGCCACCTGCTCGGACGCAACGAGCACGAGCTCGCTGCCGACGGGCGGGACGACCGCCACGAGCGCATCGGTGCCGCCTGGATCGCCCGGCACTTTCAGCCGTCGGTGAGCGAGCCCGTGCGACTCCACGTCGCGGCCAAGCAATACCTGGTGGCGACCGACCCGGACTACCGCACCATCCTCTCGGCGGCTTCGCGACGAAGCCTCGCGGTGCAGGGCGGTGCCCTCGACGCCGAGGCGCGGGCCCGCTTCGAGCGCGAGCCCTTCGCGGAAGCCGCCACGAGGCTCCGGCGCTGGGACGATCGGGCGAAGGTTCCGGGCGCCGCCGTCGCGCCCATCGAGCACCATCTCGACCGCTGCCGGGCGCTCCTCGCCGCCGCGCGCGCCTCGCGAGACGCCACCGGCGGCTAGAGTGAACTATGTCCGAACGGTGTTGACACTTCCGGAACAGGACAGGCTAGAGGCCGAGGAGGCCGGGGAACGCGGCGACTGAATCGATCAGATGCGTATGGGGATGGCGCGCGAGCTCGTCGCGCCCATGGCTTCCCGACATGACTCCGACGACCATGCCGCACCCCGCACGCGTCCCCTCCTGGAGGTCGGATGGGGTGTCGCCGATCTTCGCGACGCGACCGAGATCGGTGATGCCGAGGCGTCGGGCGAGCGCGAGGACCATGTCGGGCGCCGGTCGTCCCTGGGCGACTTCGTCGCTCGTGATGTCCGCATCGAGGAGCCGCTTCTCGGCCCAGGCGAGCCGCGCGAAGAGCACCGTGGCGATGTGTCGATCGAACCCGGTGTCGATGGCCACCTGGATCCCCGCGGCACGCAGCCGCGCGAAGCACTCGCTCGTCCCATCGATCTCGACCACACCAGGGTGGCGTTCGTACACATCGACCATGCGCTCGACGAAGCGACGATGGATCTCTTCCACCCGGCCCGGCTCGCAGGCTTCGCCGCGCCCTTCGAGAAGAAGGCGGATGGCATGGCGCTTCGGCAGTCCCATGACCCGAGCCACGTCGCCACCGTCCACACGAACGCCATCGGACAGGAGCGCCCCCTCCAGGCATCCGCCGACGAATCCGGGGTCCTGCACGGTCGTGCCCGCCAGGTCGAACACTGCGAGGCGGAGCGGATGTTCAGCCATCTGCGAGCACCTCGCCCACCACCTGCTCGGCCAGGCCGAACGAGAACGTCATCCCCGCACCACCGAGGCCCGTGACGACGACGGCGTCGGCGGCCGGTCGCCCGACCACCCATGGCTGGCTGGGGTGTCGCGCGTAGATCCCGTGCCAACGCGCCGAGATCCGGAGCTCGGGAATGCGCAGGAAGCGCTCCAGGACGCCGAGGACGAGCGCGTCGATCGCTGGGTCGTCGAAGGGCGCCACTTCGTCGCCGTAGACGTGGGAGTCTCCGATCACGATCTCGCCGCGCCCGTTCTGGGCCGCCATGACATGGATGCCGAAGCGATCGAGTTCGGGCCGCTCGCGCGCGAAGCGTTCGCGCACCGCCGGGAGACTCGGACAATCGGCGAAGGCCGCATAGTGACGGAGCGTGGGACCGGCCGCGAGCATGGGGCCGATCCGCTCGCCCGCGGCGAGCGGATCCGAGCGCATCATCTGGAGCTTGCAGGCGACGAGACCGGCGTCGGCCAGGGCTTGCGGGAAGAGGGTCGTGAGATCGTCGCCGGGACAGACGACGATGCGCCGGGCCCGGAACCGCTCGCCGCCTGCCACGCCTTCGCCGTCCTGCCAGGCGGTGACGCCACACCCGAACTCGAAGCGCACACCGTACTCCCGCGCTAGCCAGGCGGGCAGATCGGCCACGACCTCGCGCGGGTCGACGCAGGTCTCGCTCGGACTGAACAGCGCCCCGAGCAGACCGCGCCGCTCGACGCGGGGCGCGAGCGCGACGGCGGCCTCCGCCTCGAGCCACTCGCAGGACACGTCCGCGGCCTTGGCACGCGCCGAGAACTCGAGCAGCACCCGACGCTCGTCCTCCTGATGGGCCAGATGCAGGGATCCCCGGCGCTCGTGCCAGAGCCCGGCCTGGCTCAGCACCTCGTGCCAGATCTCGAGGCTTCGGTGCGCGAGCCGCGACCGGTCGCCGAGGGGCTGACCGATCGGCCAGAGCATGCCGAAGTTCCGGATCGACGCGCCCCCGGCGCGGGCCGCGCGCTCGAACACGGCGACCCGCTGTCCCCGACGCGCGAGTGCCCACGCATGGGCGAGACCGACGACTCCGGCTCCCACCACGGCGACGTCGAACTCCCGGTCAGCCGCGCGCCGCGCGGAGCCGGCGCCCTCCCGGGAGACACGCGTTGCAGCGGCCGCATCGCGTGACGCGTGATTCATCGGGCCGCGCCCGGGACCGACGTGGCCGCCGATCCAGCGTGTCCCCACCCACGCCCCATCACGGGAGCAGCACGAAACCGGCCACCGCCGCAGCCCCGGCCAGCAGTATGGCGAGCGTCGCGACGATGCCGTGGACGACGGCATCGCCCTCGCCGCGTTCGAGTCGACGTCCGAGCCACGCCGTCGCGATGAAGCCGAGGATCGCGAGCGATCCGAACATGGCGTGGAGGGTACCGAAGGGGCTGCGGTCGCGGAGCCACCACATCGAGAGCGGGCCACCCACGAACCCGATCGCGAGCACCAGCACCGCGGGGCGCGCCAGGCGGACGTGCGCCGCGACGTCGAGCGGTGTGCGGCGCCGACGGCGATGGCGGCTGGCCCGCAGGACCAGGCCACGTTGGAGTGCGAGGGCCGCAAGCGTGAGGCTGGCGACCATCCAGACAGGATGGAGGTAGGCGAGCCATTCCACGAACGAGCCGCCCGGCGTTCCCTATTCCACCTTGAGGACCCAGTCGCCGGGGAGGCGCTGGAGCAGCGAACCGAGCGCTCGCTCCAGATAGCCGCCATCGCGCGACTCGAGTGTCAGCACGACATGGAAGCCGTCGTCGGCGCGCAGCGTCGGATAGGAGCCGAGCAGGAGCTCGGGAAATTCCGCGAGCAGATCGTGGAGGTCCTGTGCGATGTCGCTCTCGCGCTGACGCACGTAGACCCGCTTCAGCTGGAAGGGGATGCCCCGGAAGTGGTCGCGGATCGACAGGAACTTCTTCCGGAAGAGCTCGGGAACCCCGGGGAAGATGTAGACGTTCTCGACCATGATCACCGGGAACCACAGATCGCCTGCGTCGATCAGGCGGGCATTGGCCGGAACCCGCGCCATCTTGAGCTGACTCTCGTTCGGTGGCTTCCCCTGCGCCCGTTCGATGCGGGCCGCGATCGCCTCGTTCAGGAGGAGCGGGCTCTCGAAGGCCCGGGCGATTCCGTCGAGAGTGAGATCGTCGTGGGTCGGCCCGACCCCGCCGGTGGTGAAGACGAAGTCGTAGGACTCGTGCATGCGCCGAACATCGGTAGCAATCGTCTCGATGTCGTCGGGTACGACGAGGATTCGCTCGACGTCGACTCCGAGATCTCGCAGCTCTTTGCAGAGGAACGGCGAATTGACGTCGACCACCTTCCCCGAGAGGATCTCGTTACCGATGATCAGGAGACCAGCCGACGGCATGACATGGGAAGACTACCCGAGGGCCGATAGGCGGTCCAATGAGCCTCACCGGCTGCCGATCGGCTCGGGCCGGGACGGGGCCTCGCTCGATCGCCCTGCCGCGACGCCGGTTTGGAACGCTCTCGGCGCTCACGTATCATTCGAGGTGATCGAGTCGGCGATCGGATCGTGACGATGGAGAGCGTCACGCCACGTGGGCGTTCCGGCCATGGATGCAGCGCGTCAGACGAGGCGGGCATTCGCGCGCAGGGCCCGCAGATGCCGCAACCAGGTCGTCGTCGTCTGTCCGGCCTCCGGTCGGGCGATCCGCGACCAAACGAATGTGATTCGCGTCGGATGCGCCGCCCCGTCAGCGTGGCGCGCCGCCCGGGTCGCACCGAGAGCACCGACCACCGTACGCGCCCCGTACCCGGTTCCGGCGCACGAGCCTTCGGGGCTGCCGCGTCGTGTCCCGGGAGCCACATCTGCACCCGATCCGCCCTGCATCTCGCTGGAGGACGTTCATGAAGTTCGAGACGCTCGCCATCCACGCCGGACAGGATCCGGACGAGTCGACCGGCGCCACCATCGTGCCGGTCCATCAGACGGTGACGTACACCCAGGAAGCCATCGGTCGCCATCGCGGCTACGAATACTCGCGTTCCGGCAATCCCACGCGAGAGGCGCTTGAAGGCTGCCTCGCCGCGCTCGAAGGAGGCCGGCACGGCCTCGCCTACGCCACCGGGATGGCCGCCATCGCCGGTGCGATGCAGCTCGTGGCCGCGGACGACCACGTCGTCGTCGCCGACGATCTGTACGGCGGCAGCTACCGCCTCTTCACGAAAATGATGCCGAACTATCGGGTCAAGTTCAGCTTCGTCGACGCGACACGTCCGGAAGAGGTGGCCAAGGCGATCCGCCCCGAGACGAAGCTCGTCTGGATCGAGAGCCCCACGAACCCGATGCTGCGGCTGGTCGACGTCGCCGCCTGCGCCGAGATCGCGCACCGTCACGGAGCGCTTCTCGTGATCGACAACACCTTCGCCACGCCCTATCTGCAGCGCCCGCTCTCGCTCGGCGCCGACGTGGTCATCCACTCCACGACGAAGTACGTCGGCGGGCACTCGGACGTACTCGGTGGGGCGATCGTGGTGGACGACGAGGCGCTCGTCGAACGTCTGGCCTTCACCCGTAACGCCACCGGCGGGATCCCCGGACCGTGGGACGCCTGGCTCACGCTCCGCGGCGCGAAGACCCTTGCCGTTCGCATGCGCGAGCACGAGCGGAATGCTGGCCAGGTGGCCCGATTCCTGCGGGAGCAGAGCGCCGTGGCCCGGGTCCACTATCCGGGCTTCGAGGACCATCCGGGCCACGAGCTCGCCCGTCGTCAGATGGATGGATTCGGCGGGATGGTGACCCTGGACCTCGCCGGAGGAGAGCCGGCTGCGAAGGCTTTGTGCGAGTCGACCCGGGTCTTCTCGCTCGGCGAGAGCCTCGGCGGCGTCGAGTCCCTGATCGGATATCCCTGGACGATGAGCCACGCCGCCTTCCCGGCCGACGTCAAGCGCGCCAAGGGAATCACGGAGAGCACGGTTCGGCTCTCGGTCGGGATCGAGCACGTCGACGACCTCCGCGACGATCTCGCCCAGGCGCTCGAAGCCGCCTCGCGCGCTTCATGAGGCGAGCGATCCTTCTCGTGGATCACGGCAGCCGGCGCCCCGGGTCCAACGCCCTGCTCGACGAGGTGGCCGAGCTCCTGTCTGCCGCGCTCCCCGACTGTCTGGTGCGCGCAGCGCACATGGAGATCGCCGCGCCCTCGATCGCCGACGGCAGGGCGGCATGCGTCGCGGCGGGCGCCCACGAGATCGTGGTCGCCCCATACTTCCTCGGGCCGGGACGACACGCGCTCGAGGACGTTCCCCGTCTGGCTCGCGAGGCGGCCGCGCGACATCCCGGCCTCGCGCTGCGCGTCGCCGATCCCCTCGGTGCCCACCCGGGGATCGTCCACGTACTGCTCGATCGGATCGCGGCCTCGCGCGATGTGCGAGCCGCTCGCGCCGAGCCGGCCTGAGTCGGCGTGGGACTCGAGCTTCGCCTCGCCACCGTCTGGTTCCTCTACCTCGGCGGACTCGGGATGTACCTGCCCTTCTTCTCGCTCTTCCTGGGCGAGAATCTCGGGCTGAACGGAACCCTGGTCGGACTGGTCTCGGCCTGCCTGCCGGCCGTCGGCATCGTCGCCCAACCCGTCTGGGGCCAGATCGCCGACCTCACGGGATCGCGCACCCGCGTGCTGGCCTTCGTCATCCTCGGTGCCAGCATCGGCTGGGCCTGCTTCTCGCTCACGAGCGGCTTCGGCTCGGCGATCGCCGCGGCCATCCTGTTCGCCACGTTCCACACGTCGGTCATCCCGATGACCTTCTCCGTCACCCTCGCGAGCCTGTCGGAGGGGCGCGCGCAACACTTCGGCCCGGTTCGCGCGGTGGGGACGGTGGGCTTCCTGATCTACGTGGTCGGCTTCCCGAGCGTGCTCGACGCCGTGCAACGGGCACGCGGGCTCGAGGTGGTTCCGGGCGGGCCATCCGAGCCGGGACTCGAGGTGATGTTCCTCGGGGCCGCTCTCCTGGCCGGTCTGGCGAGCCTCGTGGCCTTCTCTCTCCCCCGAACGGGCGAAGTCGACCTGCAGGCACCGCGGGGTGACTGGAGGCGCCTGCTGCGTCACCGCCCCTACGTCCGCCTGGTGGCCTACGTCTTCCTGGTGCACGTGTTCCTCCACGGACCGATGATCCTCTTCCCGCTCTTCGTGACCTCGCAGGGCGGCTCGCTCGAGTCGGTGAGCCGGATGTGGATCCTGATGCTGGCGCTCGAGGTTCCCCTGATCGCCTGGTCGGGACGCCTCGTCGGGCGGCTCGGGATCCGGGGGCTGATCGCGATGGGCGTCACGGCCGGCGGTATTCGCTGGCTCGCGCCGGGCCTGGTCCCGACCCTCCCGGTGATCTACGCCATCTCGATCCTGCACGGCGTGGTGGTGGCCGGCCTGGTGATCGGCGGACCTCTCTACGTCGATGCCACGGTGCCGAAGCGCCTGCGCTCGACGGGCCAGGCGGGGCTCTCGATGTTCGGTCAGGGTGCCGGCGCGGTCGTCTCGGTGATCGTGTCGGGCGTGGTGCTCGACGTGTTCGGCCCGAGTGCGCCGTATCGCATCGG
>CAYYUT010000044.1:0-12751 GCA_964474935.1 uncultured Spirochaetales bacterium | reverse complement strand
GGCTCTCCTGCTGCGCCGCTGGTATCCGTACCGCCCGGAGGGCGCCCCGCTCGCCGCGCCCCCCGTGTCGAGTGCCACCCGCGAGCCCGAGGAGCCCGAGCACGCGGACACCCCCCCGGCCTCTCCCGCCGGGCCCCTGCTCCGTCGGACGCTCCAGGTCGTGTGGCTGGCCATCGCCGTCGGCCTCGCCTGGACCCTGGTCGCCGACACGCTCGAGCATGGCTTCGGCGAGGCGCTGAAACAGGCCGTGGGGACCTGGCTGCTGCCCCTGCTGGTGGCCGCCCTCGTGACCCTCGGGGGCCTCCAGGGCGTGCCGGTCTACGAGTCGGCCGTCCGGGGGGGACGCGAAGGCCTGGACGTGGCCGTTCGGATCGCCCCGTTCCTTGTGGTCATCCTGGTCGCGGTGGCGGCCTTCCGGGCCTCGGGTGCGCTCCCGTTCCTCGTGGGGCTGCTCGACTTTCCCCTAGGGGCAGTCGGCGTGCCTGCCGAGGCGCTCCCCATGGCGCTGCTGCGCCCCCTGACCGCCTCGGGCGCCTTCGGGGTGATGAGCGAGATCCTCGAGAGTCAGGGGCCCGATTCGTTCGTCGGACTGCTGGTCAGCACGTTGATGGGATCGACCGAAACGACGTTTTACGTTCTGGCGGTCTATCTCGGTGCGGCGCGGGTCCGTGACGCCCGTCACAGCCTGCCCGCCTGCCTCGTGGGAGACTTGGCTGGGTTCGTGGCCGCGGTGGGCGCGTGTCATTTCCTCTTTGGCGGGTTGCTCCGCGCGGGTGGTGGATGAGCGACAAGGCGGTTCCAGAGAGCCTCGATTCGACCCCCTGGGGCCGGGACGACCTTAGCCTGGCGGAGGAGGGCCTCGAGGGCGAGATCCGCGAGATCGTGCGGCAACGCCTCGGGCGCGAGGTGCGCTCGCTCGAGCCGGTGGCGCAGGGTCTCGGGCGACGCCGGTTCTTCCGGGTGCGGCTTCGCCACGGGGATCCGTCGACTCTGGTGGCGCGGGTCGAAGCCGCCGAAGACGGTTCGGGGCGGCCCCTCGGAAGCCCTCCGGAGCCACCTCTCGAACCGCTCCGGACCTTCCTGGCCGAGCGCGGGGTGCCCGTGCCGCTCCGGTTCGGAGGCGACCCGGCTGCCGGAATCGATCTGCTCGAGGACGTGGGCGAGCGCTCGCTCCAACGCGAGGTCTGTCAGGCGGGTGTGGGCGCGCGCCGCGCGCTCTACGAGGAGGCGTGCGACCTGGTGGTGCGGATCCAGCGCGCTGGCGAGCACCGGGCCCTGCTTCCGGCCTTCACGCGCAAGCTCGACCGGACCCTGATCGCCTACAAGGCCGACCGCTTCGCGGAATGGAGTCTCCGGACCGCGCTCGGCCGGGCACCCAGCGCCGGAGAACGCGAGGCGGTACACGAGGCCTTCGAGGTCGTGGCCGACGAGGTCGAGTCGGCGCCGAAGCGGCTCGCCCACCGCGACTTCCAGTCGTCGAATCTGTTCGTGCGATCGCGTCGGCGGGCCGGCCGGCGGCTCGTGATGATCGACTTCCAGGGCGCCTTCATGGCGCCCCCCGAATACGACCTCGTCTGCCTGCTGCGCGACTCGTACGTGGAGCTCGCGCCCGAGGAGGTCGAGCATCAGCTCCAGCGCATCCGGCTGCGTCTCCCCGATCGGCCCACCACCGACGACTTCCAGCGCCGCTTCCACCTGCTGACCCTCTCGCGCAAGGGCAAGGACCACAGCCTGTTCCTCTCGGCGGCGATGGTTCGCGACGATGGGCGCTAGCTGGCCTGCCTGCCGGCCACGGTACGCGCGCGCCGGGGCGCGGCCCACGCCACCGCCCGTCTCGATCCACGTCTCGCCCGCCTGGCCGAGCTGATCGAACGCCTGCCGGAATCGCGATGCGCGCGCTGATCCTGGCCGCCGGCCTCGGCGAACGCATGCGCCCACTCTCGGCGCTGCGCGCCAAACCGGCCCTGCCGGTGCGTGGCATCCCGGTCGTGGCCCACCTTCTCGCGCTCCTCGAACGACACGACGTGCGCGAGGTCGTGATCAATCTCCACCACCTGCCCGATACGCTTCGCGACGCCGTCGAGGCATGGTGTCCCGACGGCATGCGGGTCGAGTTCTCGCACGAGCCCGCCTTGCTCGGGACGGGCGGCGCCATCCGACGCGTGCGGAGCTTTCTCGCAGGCAGCGATCCCAGCCTGATTCTCGCCGGCGACATGTTGCTGGACGGCGACCTCGGTGCACTGATCGAGCGGCACCGGAAGCGCGAGGGCGCCGTGACCCTGCTCCTGAAGGAGGATCCTCGCGCGGAACGCTTCGGAACCATCGGCATCGACGCGGAGGGAGTCATCCGCCGGATCGGGCGAGGCTTCGACCTGGGCGGCAGCGTCCGCGCGGGCATCTACGTGCACGCCACGGTGATCTCCCCGCGGGCCCTCGAGTGGCTCCCGGAGCTCGAACGCATCGAACAACACCGTCAGTGGCTCGCGCCGGCGCTCGTCGAGGGCCACCGAGACATCCGCGGCGAGCTCGGCCACGACTGGGTCTGGGAGCCGATCGGAACACCCGCGGAGTATTTGCGTGCGAATTTGGAGCCTCCCCGGCTCACGCAGTGGGATTGTGACGCGGTCGCCCGCGCCCGGGGTGTGCGAATCGATCCAGGTCGTATCCTCGGGAGGCGGGCTCGCATCGGAGACGATGCGGTGCTCGAGCGGGTGGTGGTGTGGGACGATGAGAAGGTTCCCGACGGCTTCCAGGCTCGGGACGGCGTCTTCGCCGGCGGCCGCTTTCACGCTTGCCCCCACTGGAGCGAGGCTCGACCGTGACCGACGTGACCTTCATCGGAACGAGTGACGCCTTCGGCGCGGGCGGGCGACGTCAGTCGGCGGTGCTCGTGCGTGCGCCGGAGGGCGGGCTGCTGCTCGATTGCGGGAGCACGACCCTGACGGGCATGGCCGAGCTCGGCATCGAGCGCGGCGAGGTGGACACCATCATCGTGTCCCACTTCCACGCCGATCACTTCGGCGGGATTCCGCTGATGTTGTTCGGCATGCTCTACGAGGACCACCGCAAGGCGCCCCTGCGCATTGCCGGGCCACCCGAAATCGCAGACCGGGTGCGCGCCGCGTCGGCCGCCCTGGGGCACCCCCTCGACAAGCGCGACTGGTCGTTCGAGGTCCGATTCGAGGAGCTCCGACCCGGCAAACGTTCGTCGCTCGGCCCGGTGGACGTGCACTCGTTCGAGACCCACCACAACCCTGATGCCCATCCACAGGGCTACGTCGTCCGGGCCGGCTCCCGGCGGATCGCCTACAGCGGCGACACGGGGTGGTTCGACCAGCTGCCGAAGCTCGTGCGGGGCTCGAACCTCTTCATCTGCGAGTGCACCCAGCTCGAGCGCGGCTTCGAGTATCACCTGAGCCTCGAAGAGCTGACGGAGCGCCAGTCGGCGTTCGACGTGGACGACCTCGTCCTGACCCACCTCGGCCACGACATGGCCCAACTGCGCGGCCGCTGCGAGTTCGAGACCGCCGACGACGGGCTCGTGATCCGCGTCTAGCGATCCGGCCGCAACCCCGATCGCCCGGCCACGATCTCGCCGAGTACGCACGCCCGATTCGCCCCGGTGCAGCGCGGCAGGTGATTGGGCACGCCGAGCAGGGCGTTGCGACCGAAGAGCGAGAAGGCCATCGCCTCGGCCGCGTGGGACGGCACCCCATGCGCGTCGAACCGATCGAGTCCGCCCCCGTGTCGGGCCTCAAGGGCGCCCCGGAGCGCCCGGTTCTCGGTTCCGCCCCCACCCATCAGCAGGCGAGACACCCGGGCCGGCTCGGGCAGGAAGTCGCGAACCGCGCGCACGACGGCCTCGGCCGTGAAGGCGACGAGCGTGGCCAGGAGATCGTCGAGCGAGATGCGCGCGCGGCGGGCCTCGGCGACCAGGCCCTCGGCCTCACGCGGTCCGTAGCGCTCACGCCCGGTCGATTTGGGCGGCGGGGTCGCGAGGAACTCGTCGTCGAGGAGCGCCGCCAGGAGGCCCGGATGGACCGTACCCGCCGCGGCCCGGCGGCCATCCGAGTCGATGCGCTCCCCCCCGTCGGTCCAGATCCGGGTCGCCTCGTCCAGCCACACGTTGGCCGGTCCCACGTCGAACGCGATCACCTCGTCGGGCCCGCCCCCCCGCGGAAGCCAGCTCAGGTTCGCGATCCCGCCGAGATTGAGGACGATTCGATCCTCGCGGTTGGATGCGAACACGGCGTGATGGAAGAAGGGCGCGAGCGGGGCCCCCTCGCCCCCGGCGGCCATGTCGCGGGCCCGGAAGTCCGCGACGGTGGTCCATCCGCTCCGTTCGGCGATGAGCGACGGATCTCCGATCTGGAGCGTGGCGTGACGCTCGGGGAAGTGGCCCACGGTCTGGCCGTGCGAGGCGATCGCGGAGACGGCGTCCGGCGCGAGACCGGCCTCCGCCACCACCTCGAGCGCCGCATCCGCGAAGCGCTCGGCCAGCGCAACGTCGAGCGCGGCGAGCTCCGCGAGACTCTCGCCGGGATCGACCCGCCCCGCAGCCAGACGATGGATGCGTTCCTGGAGGGCGGGCTCGAAGGGACGCTCGCGGTAGGCCACGAGCCGAAAGGGCCGTACGTCGGGCGTGTCGGGCCATTCGACGAGCGCGGCATCCACGCCGTCGGCCGAGGTGCCGGACATGAGCCCCACGATCTTCACGCGCTCCTCCCGCGCCGTTCCCGAGCCGCACGGCGGCATCCAGCCTGCCACGAACCGGGCCGACGGCGCCCCCCTCCGAGGCGATGCGGCGGCGTCTCGAGCGATCGCCGCATCGGCGCGGGCCGTTGACAGGCCCGAAGCCCCCGAGAATACTCGGCGCTTCGCCGCGCGCCCGGCGATGGCATGGGCTGGCGCCGACGCCCGCCCGCAGACCGCATGACCCTCTCGCCGGCTCCGGCCGGGGTCGCGTCGAACGCGAATCCCACGAGACGCGCCGGCGGATCCGCGAGCGGGGGACGCCCGCCCAGACGCCGGCCCGACGAATGCCGGCCCCGACGAACGCCGGATCGAACCGACAGGGAGCAGCCGCCGTGAACGACAACTCGAGGAACCAGGGAGCGATCATCTGTGCGGGCTCGGCGTTCCTCGCCCTCCTCTTCGTGATCGGTGTGCTGCGCGGGAGCTATCTGGCCCTGGCCCTGCCGGTCGCTGCCCTCACGCTCTTCGCCCTCGGTCTCGCCTTCTGGGTCGGCTGGACCATCTACACCATCCAGATCGAGCCCGAGCCTCCGATCGACGAACCCGCTCCCTCGCCGGCCGGGGACCCGGCGCCCCCGGCGAGCGACAGCCCGGCCTCCGGGGCCGACCCGCGCTAGGCGCCCGATGCGGATCGCGCTGCTCACCTATCGGGGAAACATGTACTGCGGCGGCCAGGGCATCTGGGCCGCCTACATGGCGCGCGGGCTCAAGGCGCTCGGCCACGAGGTGCACGTGATCGCCGGGCCGCCGCTCCCCGAGGTCGATTCCGACATCCCGATGCACACGATCCCCAACGTGAACGTCTTCGGGGTCGAGCATCCCGACTGGGCGCGTCGCGAGCGGCCTCGCGAGCTGCTCCATCCGGTGAATCTGTGGGAGCTCGGTGTCTCGCGCTTCGGGGTCTTTCCGGAGATGCAGACCTTCGGGCTGCGCCTGCTGATGCGCTGGCGCGAACTCCAGCGCCGTCACCGCTTCGACGTCGTCGTGGACAATCAGAGCCTCAGCTGGGGTCTGCTCGGCCTGAGAGCCACCGGCGTTCCGGTGATCTCGATGATCCATCATCCGCTCCACATCGACCGCGAGGCCGACTTCGCGATCGATCCGCGCCTCAAGATGAAGATCCGTCGCACCCTGTACTTCCCTCTCTTCATGCAGGAGCGGGTGGCGCCCCGCCTGGATCGGATCATCACGGTCAGCGAGGCCTCCCGGGTCGAGATCGAGCGCTACTTCGGGGTTCCGACCAAGGAGATCGACGTGGTGTACAACGGCACCGACCTCGACCTCTTCCACCCGGTACCGGATACCCCGGTCGAGACCGATCTCCTCTTCGTCGGCCGGACCGAAGACCGCAAGAAAGGGGTCGGAAGCCTGCTCGCCGCCCTCGCCCTGCTCCCCGATCACGTCCGGCTCAAGATCGTGGACGGCAGGATTCCGGACGACGGCCTGGTGCCGCGGCTGATCCGGCACCATCGGCTCGAGAAACGGGTGATCCTGCATCGTCACATGCTCGAGCTTCCGGAGCTGGTGCGGCAGTACTCGACGGCCCGACTCGCCGTCGTCCCCTCGTTCTTCGAAGGCTTCGGCTTCCCGGCCAGCGAGGCGATGGCCTGCGGCCTGCCCGTGGTGGCGAACGCCGCGGGGGCGCTGCCCGAGGTGGTGGGAAGCGACGGCACCGCCGGCCGACTCGTCGCTCCGCGCGATCCGAAGGCGCTCGCGGCCGCGATCGCGGACGTGTTGTCCGACGAGACGCGCCGCGCCGAGATGGGCCGCGCCGCGCGGGCCCGGGTGGGCCGGCTCTTCCGTTGGCAGGACGCGGCCGCACGTCTCGCCGAGGTCTGCCAGGAGACGCGACGTGCTTCTCACCGTCGATCTCGAGCGGCTTAGGCTCCGGCCTCGCGACCGGCTGCTCGACGTGGGCTGCGGTGAAGGCCGGCACTGCTTCGGGGCGCTCGAGCGGGGAGCCCGCGTGGTCGGTCTCGACCTCGATCGCGACGCCCTCGCCCGCGCATCCGGTGCGCTGCGCGCCCGGGCACGCGAGCTCGGATCGGCGGGAACCCTGCTCCAGGGCGACGCGTTCCGCCTCCCGTTCGCGAGCGAGAGCTTCGACAAACTGATCTGTGCCGAGGTGATGGAGCACGTCCACGACTATCGCGCTGCGGCACGCGAGCTGGCGCGGGTGATCAAGCCGGACGGGATCGCCGCCATCACGATTCCGACCGCGACGAGCGAGCACCTCTATCTTCGCCTCGGCGACGACTACTTCGAGACGCCGGGCGGCCACATCCGCATCTTCCAACCGCGCGAACTCGCTCGGGCACTCGCCGAGGCCGGCTTCGCCACGGTCGGAGCGGGCTTCGCGCATGCCCTGCACACGCCGTACTGGGTGCTTCGCTCCATCGCGGGCCTTCCCGGAGCCGATGCGAGCGCGATCGTGCGTGCCTACCGCGCCTTCCTGATCCGGGCGACCGGATCCCGCCTGCTCACACGGGTGGAGGCCGTACTCAATCACGTCTGCCCGAAGTCGGTGATCCTCTACGCCGAGAAGCGCGGCAAGCGTCCGGTCCCCGCACGCCCGACATGAGCGAGCGGCCCCTCCGCATCGCCTTTCACGCGTACCGGGGCAACATGCGCTGCGGGGGTCAGGGTGTCTATCTCTGGCACCTGGCACGAGAGCTGGCCCGTGCCGGGCACAGGGTCGACGTGTTCTGCGGAGCGCCCTACCCCGATCCGATGCCGTTCGTCGGGCGATTCGAGCAGATCCGGAATCCCCAGTACTGGGGCAAGTGGTTCTCTCGCGATCGCCGACCGTTCCTCGAGTACGGTGTGGCGGCGATCTTCGAGCCCCTGGCCTTCTACGAGCTCGGAGCCAGCTGGCTGGGATTCCTGCCCGAGCCGTTCGCGTTCAGCGTCCGTGGATTCCGACGGATCGCGGGACATCTGCGGACGGGCGACCGTTGGGACGTGATCCACGACGTCCAGTCCCTCGGCTACGGACTGCTCGGGCTGCGGCGACTCGGGGTCCCCGTCGTGACCACGATCCATCATCCCCTGACCGTCGATCGGCGCCACTCGTTCGTCCGCGACCAGACCTTCGCCGACGCGCTCGGCACGATGAAGTTCCACCCGGTCGGGATGCAGGGCTTCGTGGCCCGTCGACTCGACGCGGTGATCACCTCGTCGCAGGAGAGCGCACGCGAGATCATCCGCGACTTCCGGGTACGACCCGAGCGCCTGCACATGCTCGCCAACGGCGTCGACACCGAGTTCTTCCGGCCGGACCCTCGGGTCGAGCGGCGACCCGGCGAGGTGCTCTGCGTGGGACGTGCAGGGGATCCGACCAAGGGAATCGACACGCTCGTCGACGCACTCGCGCTGCTGCCTCCGAACGTCCGGGTGCGCCTGGTCGACGACGACCATCCCCAGAACCGGGCCCGCGGGCGCGCCCGTCGGCTCGGATGCGCAGACCGGCTCGAGATCACCGGCAGGCTCACCAACGAAGCGCTGCTCGAGAGCTACCGGCGCGCCAGCCTGGTGGTGGTGCCATCGAACTACGAGGGCTTCGGGCTCCCGGCCGTCGAAGCCATGGCCTGCGGCACCCCGGTGGGGGCGAGCCGCGCGGGGGCCCTGCCGGAGGTGGTGGACCCGGAGGGCGGGGGCGTGCTGATCCCACCCCGCGATGCGGAGGCGTTGGCCAAGGCGAGCCGAAGTCTGATCGAGCAGCCCGAGGCCCGCGCGACCCTCGGCGCCCGCGCCCGTGCGAGCGTCGTGAGTCGCTACGGTTGGCCCCGGATCGCGGCCGCCACGGTCGACGTCTATCGCGAGGTGACCGGACGCGGCGCCTGACGACGCGGCCGGCCCGCCACGACCACGACGTCGGCGAGCGCGGGGATCCGACGCGCCAGCCAGTCGCCCCCTTCGAGGGCGCCGCGGGCCACGCGTTCCGGCACCCGGCCGACAGCCCGCATCCAGGCTGGGAGCCCCCATCCGAGTGAGACTCCTTCCACCGACTCGAGCCGCAGATGCCTCGATGCCTGTTCGAGCACGAGCGGGAGGTCGTAGCGCGTGAAGTGGTCGCTCGGAACGTCGTGGATGCGGCGACCTCGCGGGTAGCCGCCTCCCGTCCAGTGACCGAGCTGCTCGCCGAAGCTGGTGAGACGCAGCGACAGCGAGTCGAAGTTCGCGATCGCCAATGCCACGCGTCCGTCGGAGCGCGTCACCCGGGCCATCTCGGCGATCGCCTGATCCGGTCGGTCGAAATGGTCGATCGCGCCCTTGCAGAAGCAGCCGTCGAAGCTGGCGTCCGCGAACGGCAGCGAATCGGACCATCCTCGCACCCAGTGCGCCGCCACGGTCCCGGCCTCGGACGCCTGCAACCGTGCCCAGCCCGTCATCCGCGACGAAGGTTCGACCCCCACGGCGCTCACACCCCGAGCGGCCAGAGCCAGCACGTCCTGCCCGAAGCCGCTGGCGACGTCCAGGATCCGTCGCCCGGCCTGCGGCTCCACCGCGGCAAGCAGACGCGAGGTCATGCGTTCGAAGAGGAACTCGCTGTCCCGCGACGTCCCTGTCGGGATGACGTCGCGCATGTCTCGATCGAGGTCGACCACCCTCATGGGCCCCGAGGCTATCCCGCCCCGCCCCGTCCGGCGATGCGCAATCCCAGGCGGCGCCCTCGTCCGGCCGGGTCGATCCCTCCCGGGAAGGTTATGCTCTGGGCGTGGTGGTAGACTCTCTCCCCGAAAACGAACGAGAAGCCGACGACGCGGGTGCCGGTGGCGCGCCGGGCGACCATCTGACTTCCTTTCGGGTGATCTACGTCGCCATCTTCCTGTTCCTCGCGTTGTATGTGCTCACGGTGCCGGCCGTCCAGTTCGCGATGTCGGCCTACTTCCGGGCGGCGATCCAGGCCCGCACCCAGGTCGATCCGGCCAACGGGTCCGTCGTCGTGCAGATCCAGGACAACGTCCGAGAGATGCTCCGCGAATCGCCCTGGATCCGTTTCGGAGGCGTCCGCGTGCGTCCCTTCGTGTTCGGTGCCGACGGCCGTCTCGTCTACCCGAGCATCGGGCGGCCCGACCCGGGCGGCGACCCACTCGATCCCGGTGCCGTCCAGGCCGAGGCCGCGCGGGTACTCCCGGTGAGTCGCGACCTCGAAGTGAGCGTGCCGCTCGATTCCCTGCTCGCCGTCGGCATCCTGATGGTGTACGCCGCCGTGCTGCTCTGGACCCTCTTCGTCTACAACCGCGCCAACGTCCGCGAGGGCGAGGAACGCATGCGCGCCGCCACCCGGGCTCGCAACGAGGCTGCGGCCCGTGCCGCCCACATCGAGAGCGAGCTCGGCGACGTGCGGCGCCGGCTCGACAGCATCGATCCCGCCGAGACCGAGCACGCCCAGGAGATCCGGAATCTCCGGCAGCAGCGGAGCGTCCTCCAGGACAAGTTGGCCGGTCTGGCGCGACGCGAGGAAGAGCTCTCGGCCCAGGCGGCCCGGGTGATCGATCTCGACGAGGAGCGGCGCACCCTGGAGGACATGCTCGAGGAGGCGCTGGGCGACCTGTCGCAACGCGACCGCGAGATCGCGACTCTCCGGACGCGGGTCACCACGGCCGGCAACCCCGCCCAGCCCGACGCGCGCAGTGGGCCCCGCGCCCGCGAGTTCGACCAGCTCGACCGCCGTCTGCGCACGCTCTATAAGAATCTCGAGGTCGACGATCGGGCCGTTCAGGACCTGATCCGGTTGGGCGACGAGGCCATGAAGCTCAAGGCCGAGGAGAGCCTGAAGCGTCTGTCCGACGAATCCGAGAACACCAGCGTCCGCCGCAAGGTCGGCGGCCTCCCGCCCGGGCTTCCGGTATTCGAGCTCGGCTTCGCCGGCAAGGGCCGGATCTACTACACCCACGGGCGCACGCGGCGCTTCCGGTTGCTCTGCGTCGGGGCCAAGAACAGCCAGAAGACCGATCTCGAGTATCTGAGCAAGGTGGTGCGCGAGTAACGGGCCTGCGACGCGCGGACGCCTCGAGCCTCCGGTCAGGGAGCCGCGGCGGCGCGCAGCAGGCGCTTCAGGTCTTCCGTGTCCCAGGGCTTCGAAATCATGGCGCGTACGCCGGCGGCGTCGAGCGCCTCGGGCGACACCTTCTCGGTCCAACCCGTGATCAGATATCGCACCGCCCGGGGCTGACGCTCGGCCGCGAAGGCGAGCACGTCGAGACCGCTCATCCCGGGCATCTTGTGGTCGGAGAGGACGACGTCGACCGCCTCCGATGCCAGGATCTCGAGGGCGCGGCGCGGCGAGTCGGTGGAGAGGACCTCGAAGCGCTCCTTGCGAAGCGTGCGCTCGAGCGCCGACAGGATCCGGCGCTCGTCGTCCACGATCAGCACCCGACCGGTCAATCGACGGGTCCGGCCGGGAACTCACGGCCATCGGCGGGCATCAGCGGAAGCCACAGCACGAAGGTCGATCCCTCGCCGACCCGACTCTCGGCGTGGAGCGAGCCCCCGTGGCGACGCGCCAGATCGAAGCTCGTCGCCAACCCGAGACCGCTGCCGATGCTCACGTCCTTGGTCGTGAAGAACGGGTCGAAGATACGCGCGAGGGTATTGGGCTCGATTCCGACGCCGTCGTCGCGCACGCGGACCACGACTCCGCCCGATTCGCGCCGGGCCGTGATCGCGATCTGTCCGAGGCCATCGGCGCCGTCGGCCTTCTCGCGGATCGCCTGGTAGGCGTTCAAGAGCAGATTCATGAAGATCTGTTGGAGCGCGCCGGCGAAGCCGAGCACCGGGGGAAGCTCCGCGTAGTCCTTCTTCAGGACCACCGAGTGCTTCATCATCCCCCACGCGATGTTGGCGGTCGAATCGAGGCACTGGATGACGTCGACCCATCCGGGCTCGCTCGGGTCTTCGCGTCCGAACGAGCGGAGGTCCTGGACGATCGCCCGGATCCGCTGCGACCCCTCACGCGACTCGCGCACCGCCTTCGCGAGGTCTTCCAGAACGAAGGCCATGTCGACCTCGTCGGCCACAGCCTCGAGGGTGGCGAGGGCGCTGCGGGCCGCATCGAGACGGCCTCCCCGCACCGCCTCGCACAGGAGAGCCACCGATCGCCAGACGCGCTGGATGTCGCCGGCGTACTCGGCGAGCTGGAGCAGATTGGCGTCGATGAAGCCGGTCGGGTTGTTGATCTCGTGTGCCACGCCGGCGGCGAGCTCGGCCACGGCGGCGAGCCGCGACGTCTGGGCCGAGCGCCGGTCGGCGGCTTCGCGCTCGCAGCGCGCGCGCCAGAGACGGATCTGCTCGAGCGCCGCCAACGCCAGCACGTCGCCATCGTCCGGCCCGAACTCGACGCAATCACTGGCGCCATGGCGGAAGCTCGCAAGGGCGAGGTCGTCGCGACCGGCCGGGACGGCCGCGAGCAGAGGCGGCCCCTCCTGCCGGAAGGCCTGCAGGATCGGGAGGACGGCATCGGCGCGGTCGGGCAGCGAGACGACCAGGTCGTAGCGCGCCTCGCGGACGCGCCGGAGTACCTCGACGGGCTCGGAGGCCGTGTCGATCCGAGCCCGATGATCGAGCGACCCGAGCGACCGGAGCGCCGTCTGCGCCGCATGCGCGCCCGGATCCTCGGCGTCCCCGGTCAGCACGAGCACACGGCAGGCATCGGCGTCGGTCGAGCCGAGGCTGGCGGGGGAACCTACGGGCGCGGAGCGGGTCGGCTGCGCCCTGGACGTCGCCGCAGAAGACACGGGTCTTCTCCTCCCCGAGAGCCGGCGCGGCTCGGGACGGCTTGCGCCGCCTTCGCGCCACTCAATGGAGCGCATGGCCCCCTGGCACGAGGCGCTGACCTTAACGGATTCGTTCCGGTCAACCAGACCCGCTGGGATCGGGCTCCAGGTGATGTTGGGCGAGCTTCCGGTACAGCGTGCTGCGTCCGATCCCGAGCTTGCGAGCCGCTTCGGGCACCCGTCCGCCCGCCTCTGCGAGGGCCCGCTCCAGGGCGGCC